>ONEQ01000312.1 GCA_900316885.1 uncultured Eubacteriales bacterium
GATCCGCACCATTGAGGAGCAGGAGGATTTCAACGAGGACAACCTGAAGGAGATCCTCAAGGAATCCGGTGCAACCCGCGTCGTGCTCGAATACAATGGTATGTGGACGATTCAGGATCTGTTCGAGAACCTGCCCGTTGAGTGGGCGGTGTACCAGGCGATGTGCTTTGTGGATTCCAACACCTTCCTGAACTATAACCAGAATATGCGCTCCCTCGTTGTCGATAAGATCAATGTCAGTGAGCTGGTTGTATTCAACCGCTTCGATACGAAGAAGATGGACAACGTGGAGTTTCACAAGATCGTCCGCGGTGTGTCCAGACGGACGCAGATCGCGTATGAAACAACGGACGGCGAGGTCGCCTATGATGACATCCAGGATCCGCTGCCGTTCGACATCACCAAGGATGCTTTCGAGATCGACGATCAGGACTATGCGCTGTTCTACCGCGACATTATGGAGGAGCCGGACAAGTACAACGGCAAGACCGTGACCTTCCGCGGCGCAGCGGCACGCGATCCGAAATTCCCGAAGGGCGTATTCGCCGTCGGCAGACATGTCATGACCTGCTGCGTTGAGGATATCCAGTATTGCTGGCTCGTCGCTGAGTGGGACAAGGCAGAAATGATGGAGAACCGCCAGTGGATCAAGGTCACCGGCAAGATCTCCATCCAGCGACACAAGCTCTACAAGGGCAAGGGACCGGTGCTGAAGATCGAATCCGTTACCCTGACCAGCGCTCCTGAACAGGAAGTCGCTACATTCTATTGATAGGAGGAATTTTCATGCCATTCATCAACGTCAAGACCAATGCCGCAGTCACCAAGGCACAGTGTGACAAGATCAAATCCGCGCTCGGACAGGCAATCACCGCACTTCCGGGCAAATCCGAGAACTGGCTCATGGTCGGCATCGAGCCGGAATCCGTTCTCTACTTCCAGGGAAGTGATGCACCCGCTGCTATGGTGCAGGTGCAGACCTATGGCACCAATGCGCAGGGCACAAGCGACCTTACCGCAAAGATCTGCACAATCCTGAACACAGAGCTCGGACTTCCGCAGAACCGCGTGTATGTCAGCTATTTCGGAACAGCCAACTGGGGCTGGAACGGCAGCAACTTCTAAGAAAAATCCCCTCTGCACCGCAGAGGGGATTATTTTAGTTACCGGGATGCAGCAGATGGATCTTCGGGCGTGCAACGAGCTTCTCGAACTGCTTTAATTGACGCGACAGCGCCGCAACGGGCAGTCCGACCACATTGAAGTAGTCGCCCTCAATCTGCTCGACGAGCAGGGAACCCTTGCCCTGAATACCGTAGGCACCCGCCTTATCGAACGGCTCGCCGGTTTCGAGATATTCCTCGATCTCCGCATCGGAGAGCTGATAGAATTTCACAAGCGTTTCCGTGGTGAAAACCGTCGTCTGCTTGCCGTGATAGAGCGAGCAGCCGGTCAGGACAGAATGTGTCTCGCCGGAGAGCGCACGGAGCATCCGCTTCGCATCGTCGCGGTCCTTAGGCTTGCCCATGATCTCGTCACCGAGGATCACGACTGTATCACAGCCGATCACAATATCGTCTGGGAAGATCTGTGCCGCAGCGTGGGCTTTCAGGTCTGCCAGATAGGCGGCAGCCATCTCAATCGGCATGCCCTCCGGGAGCGTTTCATCGGCATCCACCGGATGCACGGCGAACTGTTCTGTGATGAGTTTCAGCAGCTCCTTGCGGCGGGGGGATCCGGAAGCGAGGATCAGACTCATTTGTTCAGCAGCTCCTTCGGATCATAGTTCGGGGTGAGGATCAGCTTGTCATTTTCCGCAACCTCGGTGCGGTACTGCTCCTGCCACTCTTCGGGCGTGAAATCCTCCACGGAGACGGAGATGTGCGTCGGATTGCAGCCAATGGCATTGACCAGCGCTGCGGCGAGCTTTTCTGCGGCTGCCTGCTTTTGCGGAATTGCAAGAGCCGGGACAGATTTTGCGTAAAAATCATTTGACAAATGACTTTCCTCGTGGTATAATAGAAACAGGTATACGGGGCGCCCCGTGTACCGGAAGGCATGATAGCCTTCTTTTCTGCGCATGACCGGAGTAAACGCCTCCGGTATGCACCAATTTTCATTCAGGAGGTGAAACAATGGCAATTTACCTCGTAGACTATGAAAACGTCTACATCGACGGACTGAAGGGTCTGGAGCAGTTGGGTGAGGAGGATACGCTCCATATTTTCTATACCCAGAACCGATGCGGTCTGACCTTTCATCTGTACGAGCAGCTTACAAAATGCAAGGCGCATGTGCAGCTCAATGAGGTCTCGGTGAGTCTCAAGAACAGCGATCCGGTCAAGAATGCACTGGATATTCAGCTGATGATGTTCACCGGATACCTTATCGGCACCAAGCAGGCTGATCATGTGTTCATCGTCAGCAAGGACAAGGATTTCCAGCTCGGAACGGACTTTTACGAGCGGTTCATGCATGACGACAGCATCGAGCTGCGGATCGTCCCCAGCATCGAGGATTCCTACCGCAGCCCCGAGGAGCCCCCTGCAGCGGAGGAGGTTTCGGAGCTGGATGCATTGGCAGGTACATATGGCTATCCGGAATTCCTGAACGCCGTGCAGCAGCAGCTCGATGCAGAGCCCGGCGGATTTGCGGCTTTCTGCGAGAAATACGCAGCACCGCAGCAGACGTTCTCTGTCTCCGTAGAACCGGAGGAGAGCCCGGAGCCGGAGAGTGCACTCTTTACCGTGCAGTATCACAATACCGTGCGCAATCTGCTCGGCAAGAGCGTGGATGAGGACACGGTTTCGCGTGTCTGTGAGATCATTTCCGGCGCAGATACGCTGGTTGACCTCAACAATGGCTTAGCGCGGTTCTACCGTGACGGTGAACGCGCCAAGGCGGTCTATCACAAGTGCAAGCCGCGCTTTGATGATCTGCGGCACCTGTCCCGTGCCCGCAACAAGGGATAATCCCGATTTGTCACGAAAAACCCCGCTTTCACGCGAAAGCGGGGTTTATTCTATTCGATTAACTGTGCTATCACGGCATTGGACACCGCAAATCCCTCCGGTGTGAGCGCGATGCGTTCGCCGGATGAACGGATGTATCCGGCTCGTTCCAGCAAGGGGATACGCCGTAAAGCCGCATCCGAGAGTAATTGCTCCTCCACACCGTCCGTCAGGCGCAGCGCCAGCATGAGCCGTTCCTCGCGGACCAGCGGATGCTCGTCGAGAATAACGACCGGCTGTTTCACCGCCTCGATAAACGCCTGCACATCCTTCGGCACGCAGAAACGTTTGCCGTCAAAGCAGGAATGTGACCCGGCACCGATGCCGAGATAAGGCTCACCCGTCCAGTATTTGAGATTGTGGACGCTCCTTCGCCCGTCCCGTGCAAAGCTCGATACCTCATACTGATGCAGTCCCGCATCCTCCAGAACATGCACAGCCTGCAGATAGCGGTCAACGGTTGCATCATCGTCGGGACAGCGTGATAGCAGATCAGGATTCCGGGACAGCGGAGTCCCATCCTCAATCTGGAGCATGTACGCCGATACATGCGTGATCGGCAGCGCCGTCAGGGCATCCAGCGTTTCCGCGAGCAGTTCCGGGGTCTGGTCGGGGGTGGCGAGCATCAGATCGCAGGAAATGTTGTCAAATCCCGCATCGTGCGCGTGCAGTACGGCACGGCGGTTATCCTCTGCACTGTGCGTCCGTCCGAGCAGCCGGAGCTGCGTATCCGAAAAGCTCTGCGTGCCGATAGAAAGCCGGTTCACGCCGGTTTGCCGGAGCGCTTGCAGGTAGGCATCACGCTTGCCGGTGGGATTATATTCGAGCGTGATCTCCGCGTCCGGGTCGAAGCGGCCGTTTCCGGTGCCGTTGATGATCGGCTTGAGATACAGCAGGAACAGCTCTCTGCCGTCCTTTTCCTTGAATCTTTCGGTGAGCGGTCCGTATACCTGTTCATA
>ONEQ01000113.1 GCA_900316885.1 uncultured Eubacteriales bacterium
GCGATCATTTCACGCTCGGCAAGGCAGAGATTGAGGTGCTTGCCCCCGCAGTAGCGGATGTCAAGGATCTTAATAATACATCCCTCATATTCCGGATCCGGTACGAGGATACCGTATGTCTCCTGACCGGTGATATGGAATCCGAGGAGGAGCAGTCGCTTCTGGAAAGGTATCCCGACCTGAAAGCCGATCTTCTCAAAACCGCGCATCACGGCAGCGGTTCCTCTACCAGTGAGGACTTTCTGAAAGCCGTAACGCCAAAATTTGCGGCGATTTCCTGCGGAAAGGACAATGACTACGGTCATCCCGCCCCGGAAACGCTGGAGCGTTTGCAAAAGGCAGGTGCATCCGTCGGCGTCACAGCCGAGCAAGGGCATCTGGTCTATGTCTATGAAAACGGCACATTACAGTTCATTCCCCAGAAACCGGAGGTGCAGTCATGAGTACGATCATCGTCGGCGGCGGTGCAGCCGGATGCTTTGCGGCGATCCATGCAGCAAGGCTCGGAGAGCATGTAACTGTCATTGAGCGCAACGACCGCATCGGCAAAAAGCTGCGCATCACCGGCAAGGGGCGCTGCAATCTCACCAACAACTGCGACATGGAAACGCTCATGGCGAATATTCCCTGCGGCGGACGTTTCCTGTACAGCGCGTTTGCGGCGTTTTCCCCGCAGGATACGATGGATTTCTTCGAGACACTCGGCGTATCGCTCAAAACCGAACGCGGCAACCGGGTGTTCCCCGTCAGCGATCAGGCAGCGGAGATCGTCGAAGCCCTGCGACACGAAATGCAGCGGCTGGGTGTTGAGCTCGTGCAGGGTACGGTCGATTCCCTGACACTCAATGCGGATGGTGCCTGCTGCGGCGTTCGTGCCGGAGATACAGCGTATACGGCTGACCGGGTCATCTTAGCAACCGGCGGCGCGACCTATCCCCTGACCGGCTCGGAGGGTGACGGTTACAAGCTCGTGAAATCCCTCGGTCACACGGTCACGGAAATCCGCCCCTCGCTTGTTCCGCTCGAAACGCTCGAACGCGACTGCGCGGAAATGATGGGCGTATCGCTCAAAAACGTCACCCTGACAATGAAACGCGACGGGAAGTCCGTCTTTTCGGAGCTGGGCGAGATGCTGTTCACGCATTTCGGCGTGTCCGGTCCTCTGGTACTGAGCGCATCGGCGCATATGGACAAGCCCGCGACCTATACCTTGCACATCGACCTGAAACCGGCGCTCACACCGGAGCAGCTCGATGCACGGATTCAGCGTGAAATCACCGCTGCGCCCAACAAGGAGCTCCCTTCCCTGCTGCGCAAGCTGCTCCCGGCAAGCATGGTCATGCCGATGATCGGGCGCTGCGGGATCAACCCGCACACACGCGGCAATTCGCTTACAAAGACACAGCGCTCCCGCATCGTGCAGGAGCTCAAGGATTTCGCCTTTTCCGTGCGGGGCACACGTCCGCTTGCGGAAGGCATCATCACACGGGGCGGTGTCAGCCTGAAGGAGATCAATCCCAAAACGATGGAGAGCAAGCTGATTCCGCATCTCTGCATCATTGGAGAATTGCTGGACTGCGACGCTTACACAGGCGGTTTCAATTTACAGATCGCATGGAGCACAGCCTTTGCAGCAGCGCAAAACTGTACCCCGCAATCATAATATAAAGGAGAAGAATATGAAAACAATCAATATTGCCATCGACGGCCCCGGAGGGGCTGGCAAAAGCAGCATTTCCAAAGCCATTGCAGCCGAGCTCGGCTTCATCCATGTGGATACCGGCGCAATGTACAGAGCTATTGCCCTGTATGCGGTACGCAATGACTGCGTGGAGCAGATCACCGATCACATTGAGGAGATCGACGTTGAGCTGAAATTCATCGGCGGTGCGCAGCGCGTGATGCTCTGCGGCGAGGATGTGACTGATTTCATCCGCAGCCCCGAGGTGACCATGACAGCCTCCAGGGTTGCTGCCGTGCCGGAGGTGCGTGCGCATCTTTTCAATTTACAGAAGAAAATCGCAGCCGAGAATAACATTCTCATGGATGGGCGCGACATTGGCAGCGTCGTTCTCCCGCACGCGGATCTGAAAATATTCCTCACGGCATCTGCCGAGGAGCGTGCATCCCGCCGCTACCTCGAAATGCGAGAAAAGCCGGACTGCCCGACCTATGAGGAGATCCTCGAGGACATCAAGCAGCGTGACTACAATGACATGCACCGCGAAATTGCACCGCTGACACAGGCGGAGGATGCTGTGCTCGTGGATTCCACCAATATGGGATTCAACGAGGTTGTGGAATACATCACCGATCTCATCCGCGAAAAGACTGACCTGAGGTGAGTCCATGTACTATGTAGTAGTTGCCATCGTGCGTGTCGCCATGCACGTATGGTTCAATCTGAAAATCGAAGGACGCGAAAATATTCCCGAAGGCAGGGCATTTGTCTATGCCTCCAATCACCGCAGCAATGCCGATCCCGTACTGGTCACGCTTGCCGGCAAGGGACGGTTCAGCTTCATGGCAAAATCCGAGCTGTTCAAGAACAAGTTCTTTGCATGGCTCATTCGCTCACTCGGCGCTTTCCCGGTGGAACGCGGCACGGGTGACACCGCCGCCATCGAAAAGGCAATCGATAACGTCAAAAACGGCGTCAATCTCCTGATCTTCCCGGAGGGCACCAGAAGCCGTGACGGCAGAGTCGGCAAGGGCAAAACCGGTGTCGCATTGATCGCGGCACGCTCCCATGCGGATGTGGTTCCGGTCGGTATCAGCTTCGACGGGAAGCTCCACTTCCGCAGCAAGATCACCGTGCGCATCGGACAGCCCATTCCGGCAGGCACACTCGCTGTCGAGGAAGGACTCGATGACCGTGAGCTGCTACGCACGCTCAAGAAAAATGTCATGCCGCCGATCATGGACGGCATCAAGGCACTGGTGGACGAGCCCAAGGCTCTCCCCATGCAGGAGGAGGAATCCTGATGGCAGAAATCACCGTTTCCAAGTCCGCCGGCTTCTGCTTCGGCGTGAACCGTGCGGTCAAAATGGCATACGAAGCGCTTGAACAGGGCAAAAAGGTCGCTACGCTAGGTCCGATCATCCACAATACCGATGTTGTCAATGACATGATCGCACGCGGTGCCCGGATCATCGAAGATGTCTCGGAACTGCAGCCGGATGAGTATGTAGTCATCCGCTCGCATGGCGTCGGGCAGGATGTGTACGACCAGATTGCCAAGCTCGGCAATCCTGTCATCGATGCAACATGTCCGTTTGTGTCCCGCATCCATAAAATTGCGGCAGAAAAAACTGCCGAAGGATATTTTATTCTGATAGCCGGTGATGAACATCACCCGGAGGTACAGGGTATTGTTGGTCACTGTAACAATAATTGTTTTGTTTTTAAAGATAAATTTGTGCTAAGCGACTATTTTAAACAAAACATTTGTAAAAAGCTTGCAATTTTATCCCAAACCACATATAATAATATAATATGGGGAGAGTGTTTAGAGGTTCTTCCTAAAGATGATCCTGATATCGTCGTCTACGACACTATCTGTACTGCAACCGAACAGCGGCAGACTGACACCGCGGCACTCGCAGCACGGTCCGATCTCATGATCGTGATCGGCGGGAGACATAGTTCTAATACAGTCAAACTGTATGACATCTGCTCGCAGTATTGCAGGACGTATCATATTGAAAACGCGGACGAGTTAGACACTTTAGACCTGACTAATGCCGAGCATATCGGCATTACGGCTGGTGCTTCGACACCGGCTCATATAATTAAGGAGGTAGTTTCAACCATGGCAGAGATTCTGAACAAGGACAACAATCTGGAGGAGGATTTCGATTTCGCGCAGGCACTCGATGAATCCTTCAAGAAATTACATACGGGGGCAAGAGTGAAGGGCATCGTTATGTCTGTCAACAACAGCGAAGTTATTGTTGACCTGGGTGCAAAGCAGACCGGCAGCGTTCCGGCTTCTGAGCTGACCAACGATCCGTCTGTAAAGCCCATCGATATTGTAAAGGAAGGTGACGAGCTGGATCTGATTGTTATCAAGGTTTCCGATCAGGACGGTATCGCTACCCTCTCCAAGAAGCGCGTAGACGAGCAGGCTGGCATTGAGAAGGTCGTTAAGGCTAAGGAGGAGGGCACCGTTCTGGAGGCTCAGGTATCCGCAGTCGTTAAGGGCGGCGTGAACGTATTCTATGAGGGCGTTCGCATCTTCATCCCGGCTTCCCAGACCGGTCTCCCGCGTGAGGCTTCTCTCGACGGTCTGAAGGGTCAGACTGTAAAGTTCATCGTCATCGAGGCTCCGGAGCGCCGTAAGAGCGCTGTTGGCTCCATCAAGGCTGTTAACCGCAAGGAGAAGGAGGCTGCAAAGTCCAAGTTCTGGGAAACTGCCGAGGTTGGCAAGGAGTACGAGGGCGAGGTTAAGAGCCTGACTTCCTACGGTGCATTCGTAGATCTCGGCGGTATCGACGGCATGGTTCACATTTCCGAGCTGTCCTGGAACCGCATCAAGCATCCGTCTCAGGTCGTATCCGTTGGTGATGTGCTCAAGGTTTACATCAAGGATCTCGACCAGGAGAACGACCGCATTTCTCTGGGCTACAAGCGCTCCGAGGACAACCCCTGGGAGAAGTTCAAGGCTAACTACGAGGTTGGCGATATTGTTGATGCAAAGATCGTTTCCATCACTTCCTTCGGTGCATTCGCACAGATCATTGACGGTGTGGACGGTCTGATCCACATCTCTCAGCTGGCTGACCGCCGCGTTGAGAATGTAAAGGATGTTGTTTCTGTAGGCGATGAGGTTACTGTAAAGATCACCAACATCGACACTGACAGCAAGCGCATTTCCCTCTCCATCAGAGAAGCTCTCGACGAGGGTGAATTCGAGGAGGAGGAAGAGGCATAAGTCTCTGACTCATAGCAACATAAGCCTGAGAACTCCGGTTCTCAGGCTTTTTGGTGTTTCCGGGTGCATTTTCCCGAAACCCCTTTACATTTCCCCTGAAATATGCTATACTAAATATATATTGCTTTTGGGAGGAACCCGGATGGATTCTAGTAAAATCAGAAATTTCTGCATTATCGCCCATATCGATCACGGCAAATCGACGCTTGCCGACCGTATCCTTGAGAAAACCGAAACGGTCGCAGTCCGCGATATGGAGCAGCAGATCCTCGATAATATGGACCTTGAGCGTGAGCGCGGCATCACGATCAAGGCGCGTGCTGTCCGCCTGAACTACAAGGCGCAGGACGGCGAAACCTATATCTTCAACCTCATCGACACGCCCGGTCACGTCGATTTCAATTATGAGGTGAGCCGTTCGCTCGCTGCATGTGAGGGCGCAATTCTCATCGTCGATGCCTCACAGGGCATCGAGGCGCAGACGCTCGGCAACACCTATCTGGCAATTGAGCATGATCTGGAGCTCGTCCCGGTCGTGAACAAAATTGATCTGCCCTCTGCGCAGCCGGATGTGGTCTGCAAGGAGGTCGAGGATATCATCGGCATCCCCGCGATGGATGCGCCGCGCATTTCTGCGAAGCTCGGCACGAATGTCGAGGAGGTGCTCGAGCGTATTGTAACGGATATTCCTGCCCCAAAGGGCAACCCGGATGCACCGCTCAAGGCGCTCATCTTCGACAGCTACTATGACAGCTACAAGGGCGTTATCATCTATGTGCGCGTCAAGGAGGGTACGGTCAAGGTCGGGGATACAATTCACCTGATGGCGACCGGCGCGGAGTTTACCGTTGTAGAGACCGGCTACATGTCCACCGATCAGCTCGTGAATACCGGCACACTGACCGCCGGCGAGGTTGGCTATATCGCGGCTTCGATCAAGAGCATTGGTGATACGCAGGTCGGTGATACGGTCACGACCGCCGAGAATCCCTGTGAGGAGGCACTTCCCGGCTACCGCAAGGTCAATCCGATGGTGTTCTCCGGTATCTATCCAGCAGATGGCGCGAAATACCCGGATCTGCGCGATGCGCTGGAAAAGCTCCAGCTCAACGATGCGGCGCTCTCCTTTGAACCGGAGACATCCGTGGCACTGGGCTTCGGATTCCGCTGCGGATTCCTGGGACTGCTGCACATGGAGATCATCCAGGAGCGGCTGGAGCGCGAGTATAACCTCGATCTCGTGACGACTGCGCCGAGCGTTATCTACAAGGTCACGCTCACGGACGGCACTGTGCAGTATATCGACAACCCGACGAATTATCCCGATCCTTCGGTCATTTCTCAGGCGGAGGAGCCGATGGTCAAGGCGGATATTCTCGTTCCGCAGGAATATGTGGGCAATGTCATGGATCTCTGTCAGGACAGACGCGGCACATTCAAGGACATGCAGTATCTTGACGAAACCCGTGTCACACTGAAATACGAGCTCCCGCTGAATGAGATCGTGTATGATTTCTTCGATGCGCTCAAGTCCCGCACAAAGGGCTATGCATCGTTTGACTACGAGCTGATGGGCTATGCGCCGTCCAAGCTCGTCAAGCTCGACATCCTGCTCAACGGTGAGATCGTCGATGCGCTGAGCTTTATCGTGCATGCGGACAAGGCGTATGCACGCGCACGCCGCATCGCTGAAAAGCTGAAGGAAAACATCCCGCGTCAGCTCTTTGAGGTGCCGATCCAGGCGGCAATCGGCGGCAAGATCATCGCCCGCGAGACCGTCAAGGCAATGCGCAAGGACGTGCTTGCCAAGTGCTACGGCGGCGATATTACGCGAAAGAAGAAGCTCCTCGAAAAACAGAAGGAAGGCAAGAAGCGTATGCGCCAGCTCGGCACGGTAGAGGTGCCGCAGGAGGCGTTTATGAGCGTTTTGAAGCTCGACGAGTGATACCGCCTTGCGGCGGTGTTAAGGGGGACGCAGTCCCCTTTAAAAATCCCCCTGCCAGAGGGATGTGATCCCTCTGAACTCCCATCGACTTTGCAGAAAGGTGAAATTACATGAAATTTGAATGCCCCCACTGCCATGAGAAAACGTTCAGCCCCATCCAAAAAGCCCTCTGCGGCTCCTACCGCGGCATGGGCAAGCCCTGCCCGAAATGCGGCAAGCGTGCCTGCAACGGCATGGCGGGCATCTATTTTCAGTGCGTGCTCGCGACTTTGATCGGCGCTGCGATCCTTGTGATCTACTTTAAGGCAACCGAGCGCGTGTATTCAAGTATTGCATTCTTACCTCGCTTTTTCGGTTGCACATCAAGCTCGTCATAGTAGCCATTCCATCCCGGGTCGTAGAGAAGACCACCAGGGCT
>ONEQ01000177.1 GCA_900316885.1 uncultured Eubacteriales bacterium
GTTGATGTACTCATTTCAATCCACGCCCCCTTCGCAGGGGGCGACTTCATTCGCCGGAACTTTTGATAATCTGTCGTTTTATTTCAATCCACGCCCCCTTCGCAGGGGGCGACGCAGATCACCGAGCGCCTTGTCGGAAAACTTCTCATTTCAATCCACGCCCCCTTCGCAGGGGGCGACGGCGAAACTGTGCAATTCCGGCTTCGGAACGCTCATCTGTTTATCAGATCTGCACAGTTTCGTTTATGGTCGGAACGGATTCCGACCTTGTTTCACAAAAATCCTGCATCTTTTCAGGTGCGAATGATGCGGAGTTTTGTGAGAGCATGGTTTTCGCACCAGGGTCTCAGAAGATCAGCGTTTCTTCCACATTGATCGTTTCCTTTGCACCCAGATGCTCGACCTTGGTCTTTGACTGACTCCCAAGATAATAAAAACGCAGACTGTCCTTCTTAAGGTCGATCTCCTTCATCAGTTTGTCTTTCAATTCCAGGATCTTCGCAGGCTCGGCAACACATTCAAAAACTGAATTCTGCACACGCACACCATAGTTCACACACTGCTTGGCAACGTGACGGAGTCGTTTCCGTCCGGCGGCGTCCTGTGTATTGACATCATATGTGATCAGTACGAACATAGCATCACTTCCATAAAAACGGCGGGTAAGCATCCAGATCACCGCGGATGTACCGTGCAAGCAGGAGCGACTGCACATAGGGCAGCATCCCCCATTCCAGCTTTTCGTTCAGATACGGATGCTTCAGTTCCTCATACTTGCGTTTCTGCCAATGATCCAGAAAGACCTTTCTTCCCTGCTCTGTCAGCAGAACTGCACCATCCTCCCGCAGCTCGAAATGCTCCGGCTGGATATAGCGCTTGTTGATGAGCGTCAAAACGAATCTGTCACAATAGACACTGCGGAATTCCTCGATCATATCCAGAGCCAGTGACTTTCGCCCCGGTCTGTCCGTGTGAAAGAATCCCACATACGGATCCAGTCCCACTGCCTCCAGCGAGGACGCACATTGGCTGGTCATCAGCGAATAGGCAAAGGACAGCATCGCATTGACACGGTCAAGCGGCGGTCGGCGGCTCCTGCCCTTGAAACAGAAATCCCCCTTCTGCTGCAGAATCATATCATCCATCACAGAGAAATAGACCGTTGCCGCCTCGCCCTCGATGCCGCGCAGGGAATCCGCATCCGGTGCCGCTTCGGCGCTCCGGATCGCTGCCTGCAGATACTGCGACTTCTGCCGGAACAGCTCCGTATCGATGCGCGGAGCGTGGTCGCGTGTCATGCGTTCGAGCACCCACCGGCTGTTGAACAGCTTTGCTGCAATACTGTTCCGTGCGATCTTCAGACTGCGCTCCGGATCATCCGCGATGCGGTACTGCTCGCGCCGCAGCAGCACATTGCCCCGGACCTCTCCCTCGACACGCGCCAGAAAGCGCCCGCTGCGGCTCATGAATACCAGTGAGATGCCGTCACGCGCACACTTTCCCATCAGTGCAGGGGTCGTTCCGGCGTGTCCGAACGTCACGATCATTTCCAGATTATGCAGCGGCACTCGCCCCAGCTCCTCTCCCTCGCAGGAGATCACAACATTCTCGCCGTCCAGCGACAGATGCCGGTCCGGCTGGTTGATATAGAGCGTATTGCGAAGGTGTTTCATGACGATCCCTCCCCGTGCAGCATTTCCCGCAGATAGGCAGACACTTTTCCAGTCTTTTCCAGACCCGGCAGGCAGATCTCTTTCAGGGAACAGGCGTTGCACGCTTTCCGGCGCTTGACGGCTGGCGTATGATGCCGCCGGTACAGCTCGTGCATCTCCCGGATGATGCTCTCCGTCCGTTCGCGGAGTGCCGCATCGAATACCACTCTGGTGCGGTGATGCGTTTCCCCGTAGTACAGAAAACCCTCCCGTATCTCACAGCACAGCATATCCTCCAGACAAAGTGCCTGTGCGGTCAGCTGCAGCACGTCACAGTCATCCTCCTTCGGGCTGCCACGCTTGTATTCGACCGGAACGATGCGGTACGTCCCCCCCATGCCGAACACCGGGATGCCCTTTGGGTCACGGTGGAACTCGACCGCATCGCATTCGCCGGACAGCCCCAGACGCGCCGAGGAAACTGCCATCGCTCTGGTCGTGACCAGATCCCCGCGCTTCTCGCGGACAGATGCATCATGCACACGCTCGTGCATGAGATGCCCGTCCGTCGTCCGCAGATTCTCCTCCCACTGCTGTTCAATGTGGATGAGTGCCCACTGCCGCCGGCAGAATGCAAAATGCTGGATGCCCGAAAGCATCAGGTATTCGTCCTCCGGATAGATCATAACAGGTCAATGATCTCCGGCTCTGCGCCGTCGAGCTTTTCAAGGGTGATGTCATAATCCGCAAAGGACTTCGGGCTGCTGATGCCGTCCCTGGCTTTCACATGGAGCAGACGGTGGATCTTCGCAGAGGAATACTTCGGTGTCTTACTGTCATGCTCCCACCAATAGACCTTGCAGACCTCCATGCTGCCCTCCGGACGCGCCGAGGAGCAGTCGTTCTCAAAGAGCGTGCAGAGCGCCTGCTTGATCTTCTCGGCATCCTCAGCGGTGAAGCCAGTCTTTTCCGCAAGCTGGCAGTTGATACTGCCGTGGATGACGTACAAGCCGAACGAGATACGGTGCTTGGTGCCCATCGTATCCGAAGCCTTGCCCTCCTTGCCGCTCTCACCGTTGACGCTCTTGGTGATCTGCATACTCACGATATCCACAGGCGAAACGCTGACAGCCTGCTGGATGCTCACCGGACCTCGCACACCGACAGAGACCTCATCGCCCTTGAACGCGAACACCTGTCCGAAGCTGCGGACATCGATCCACTGCTCACAGGCGGTCTTTGCATAGACTTCGCGGTCGGTCTTCTTACCCTTGGAGATCGCCTTGATGGCAGCATTGCCCTCTGCACGGGCACGGAGACTGTCGAACCCGTCGTCACACCGGTCATCCGACTGCACGAAGATCCTCTCACCCATATCCTGCAGGCGGTTGCGGATCTTGCGCTTGATGCAGACATCGGAGATCTCCCCGAAGCCCTCGTAATTCTCACGCGGGCGGTTGCCGTTCAGCGGGTCGCCGTTGGGGTTGGCGTTGGTCGCGGTGATGATCACCGAAAAGTCGATCTTATGCTGTAATGCTTCCATTTAGTTTTCCTCCTTTTTGGTATTTGAGCTGTTCCACATATACGCCATGAAATGATGATAGCCGAGCAGGTACAGCGGTGACAGGCGGCTGTTGTCTGCAAATGCATCCAGTGTGAATTTATCCGTGATCTCCTGGATCTGCTTTTCGACCTTTGCCTTGTACGGATGCTGGTTGAGGTACGGACGCAGACGCTCCTCGATGTTCTGCCATGTCTGATACGGACGCTGTGCGAAATTCGCCCAGTAGCGCCGCGCGTTGGTCACACGCTTGGCTTTATCGTCGCCTTCGTAGGTGTCGCTTTCTGCCTTGTCCGCGATCGCCAGCAGACAGCCGTACAGATAGCTGCGGTCGGTCTCATTTGGATCATATCCCATAGGTTTCTCTCCTTTCGCGCGTGCGCGGATCATGCCGCAGATGGCTTCTACGACTGCGCGGTGATTATACGCCTGCTCATACGCAAGCGGATTCGATGCCTTGTGATAAAGCGCCTGGATCAGATCCTCGGGGATCCTCTGCCCCTTCATGACACACGGCAGCAGCCGCAGGATCTGGTCACGGGTCACTTCATCATCACATTTCAGAAAATTTCCCTGCTCCGAGCCGTATGCAGCGCGGATGATCTCATACAGGCTGAACGACTTGACGACCGCCTGCTTTTTCTTCCCGTCATAGCGCATCCATGCGGAATGCTCGTGCCATTTTTGCAGATTATCGAGAAACTCCGAGCCTTGCAGTTCGTCATACATGGCGATGGAAAGCCGTCCGGTCGTTGCTGCATCCAGACCGAGCAGCATGACTTTGGTGGTGTTCTGAAATTTCGCGCCGTAGCCCAGAAGATACTTCGACAGCTTTTCCTTGTACTTCGGGAGGGAATCATAGACGTTCTCGTCCTCATCGTCCCATTCGTCCTCGACAGGCTGCATCCCCAGTTCATCCGGTAAGGATTCCAGCGCACTCGCCCATGTGACCAGCGTCAGGGAGCCGTAGTTTTTCCCCTGCTTTGCAATCAGCCATTTCAGGGCGTTGTGCATTTTCTGGGAGAAGTCATAGCTAACGGACAGCGCTTCTTCTTTATCCGCAAAGCGTCCGCGGTAGGTAAAACCGCTCTCGTCGTTGGAGGAGATGAGTTTGGCTTTGTCGCCGCTGTTCCGGACTTTAGAGGGGTGCTTGTAGGTGGACGGCAGCACCTCACCCGTTGCATAGCAGAGCCGTTCATTCCCCATCTGACTGTTGTTGAATGCCTGAAAGCTGTCATACAAAGATGTATCCAGCCATGTGCAGCTCTCATGTTTCAGGTCATCATACTGCACCACGAACCGGACAAATGCATCCTCCTGTGCGATGGTATTGATCTTGGTGCTTTTGTCAAGCCTTCCGTTCTCATCAGGCTTCAATGCACCGCTTTTCATCAGGTCCTGTATCAGCTCTGAGCGAAGCAGATAGGTAAACACCGCCTGCACTGCCGGATGCGTATGCGAACTGTCCTTCCAGTGTTCGAGCTGTTCCATATAGGCGTGGAAATAGTCAGAATTATCTGCACGTTTGCCGTCAGTATACTTCGGATAGTCCCCGGCGATATACACCAGCTTGTCCGCAAACGGCATCGGACAAATACCATTTGCCCGTGCACCGGAGTCCTCTGTCACCGGAATGATCGTGACCGTTTCCTCCTTGGGAACTGTCCGCGCCCCTTTGAAATTGCCACGCTCATCAATTATCAGCTCGATCTGTGCATTGGCAGTGGAATGCGACACCGGCAGAAGTTCATTTTCTGGGTCACTGCATGCCAGCTCATACACCCGATACAGTTCATTCGTCCAGCCCATCGAATCCACCTCCTGCAAATTCTGCAAGACCGCTGAAATTCCCCTCACCAAACGGCTTGATCTCCATGTCCTTGACTCCGGTCGGAGGAAGTGAATCACGCCGTTTTCCATGACAGGATTCCAGAGCCGGAGCGTCAGCTTGCCCTTGTCCTCCCCGCGGATGGCTTCGTCCGCATAGGTGAAGCCGTGTTCCATCAGGCTGTAGGGGATCGTTCCGCAATGGTCATACGCGCCTGCACTTTCACCGAACACACAAGGTTCCACATATCCCTGACACTCTCTCGTACCGAGAAAAATATCCCGCCGTCCGCCACGCTCGATCATGCGCCTGGCGATGTTGTGATGCTTGTTCTCATTGCGGTCGGCTTCCAGCTCCGGACGGTTCGGATTCCACTCGAAATGCGCCCGCACCTGATAATACACATCCTCCAGATAGGTGTAATACGCAAGGTCATTGCCCCCGCCGTACTTGATCGGTCGGATGCCCTTCCGTGCAAAGCGGATGGGATTCATGATGCGAACTTCATCGATGATCCACATCAATGTCGGCTTAAAATAGACACTGTGCATGATCCCTTTCAGTGCTTCATATGTCGGGATCGGATACGATGTCTTCTCACCGCCCGCACGGGTCAGGATGTCGGAGAACAATGCGTACCGTCCCCGGACGGCGAATTCGACAATGTTCGGATGTTCGGTTCTTGGAACGTCCATCGACCTCATCTCCTTTCTACTATGATTATACTATTGAAAAGTCGAAATGTCAAGCAAATTTCGATGATTTCACGAACTTTTCTTTTGTTCAACACGCATCTTTCACAATAGCGTTCCTCGTTTATGATATACTTATTTAGTCGATACATTATGATTGTATCGTGGATTGAAAATACTAAGATTATACTATGTTTTGTGCTCG
>ONEQ01000330.1 GCA_900316885.1 uncultured Eubacteriales bacterium
GCATCACAGCAAAGAGATCAGTTTCTCGTTCATGCGGTCGTATTGCTTCCGGCTGTCGTCCGTCAGGGGGATGTCCGTGTAATCTGTCAGGAAACGGAAGATCTTCTCATGCATTTTCGTCGGCGGATAGCCGGTCTTATTGCTGATGTCCATTTCCGTAAAGCTGCATATGGTGTGCGCGGCAAGGTTGCGGGCATCTTCCTCGAATCTTCTGATCGCTACCATTGCATTGACAAATTTCTTGTCCTGACTCAGGTTCTCACACAGATTGGTCAGATGCCATGACAACATGAATTTAACAGGAAATGCATACCGATACCCGTTCTCATTGCTCCAGCAGGGGCGAGCCGGTGTGTCTTTATGATACTCCTTTTTCTGGTGGAACTGCCCGTCAATGTCCGAACCGTCGAGCTTGTTCGTATCCCAGAAGAATCGGTCGTTCTTCATGGTATAGTCCGCAAGCTGGATACCGCACTGCTTTTCCGTCGCGCGGTAGAACAGCTCCAGTACAAACGGCGTCATAGCCCGGAGATAATCCGTATAATTCTGCTTCCGGATATAGATGTCCAGCAGCAGGAAATACTCCGCGACCATATCCGGCTGCTCGTCGATCAGTCCCGTAAAACCAAGCTCGCGGATCTCCGCAGCCGCTTTCTCCGGGTGCAGCATAAAGCGCTGGATCGCTGCATCCAGCAGGATCTTGAACTCCCCCGGCAGGATGTGCGGCATACTATCCGCCATGAGACGCGCTGCCGTGTAATCATAATTCTGTATCAGGCTGATGAGCAGCTTTTTGTTGAACTCGTAGAGCAGATTGATATTATCCGATTCCGTCATGCGGCTGCTGGATTCCGGTTTATTATCAACATTGGCATCCCATTCTGCCTGAATGTTACGTGCTTCTGCAATCTTGTTATTGGCAGCGCGGGAGGGTGTGCTGACCTGACGCGGATGCAGCCCGATGTCATTGGCAGCAGACAGAATCTGCAAAGCGCTTTTCATTGCCGGCGTGCCGGAAGATACATTGACCAGAAGCTCCGCATCCGGATATTCCTGCCGGATATCCGTCAGAATCTTCTGAAAATCCTTGAGAAACAGATCAAACAGCTGCACCTCCACAAGCTCCGGGCGCTTGATCTTCTCTACCCGAAGCTCTTTCCCCTGCTCACGCAGCAAGGTCTGCACCAGTTCCATACTCTTGGAATAGCGTCCGTCCAGTGCATCGAGCTCCAGTGTTTCCTTGGACATGTAGAGATAAACCAGATCTGGCTGCTCATAGCGGCAGATGTGCAGCAGCGCTCCATCATAGTAACCCTGATGCGCAATTTTATCCTCGGTCATCGGATCGGTCATGCCGACGGGAGAAAACAATATTTTCATGCGTTCTTTTCCTCCATTTGAATGCTGCAAAGCCCCATTTCGTAGAGCTGTTCGTGCAGTCGTGTGCATTTCCAGACCTTTGGGGAGTAACCTGTTTCCTTTGTGAATTTCTTGTGTCCCGGACGATTTCTGAAAAAGCTCGCATCCAGCAGTGCGGCAGAGAGATCAGCAGCCTGATTCTCATCTTCATACAGTGCATACATGACCGTTTTCATAGGAAAACCTGTTCCGCCGCCGAGATACAGCCATGTGTCCTCTCCCTGTACCGGATCGTGGAACGTGTCCTTGACCGCATTATGGTAATGCTCACGGAACACCACATCATAATCCTGAAACTGTACTCCCAGTGCGTCCAGGATGTCCTTAGCCTTGAACGGGCAGAGCGTTTCATCAATTGCCACATCAAACACAATTTCCGTTTCCGGCGCAATGCACTCGCGCAGGAGGTTGATGCTGTGCGTCTCACCGTCATAATCTACGTCGGTTTTCTGACACAGGCAGAGTGATTCCGATGAAAGAGGCTTGCTGTCGCTGATGAGCAGTCCTGACATGCAGTCGTTGAGAATGTCATTATATGAGATATTGCCGTATCTATCCTTTTTAGGCTTGCGTTTCAATGTATTGAATATTGCAATTTCCAATGTTTTCTCT
>ONEQ01000162.1 GCA_900316885.1 uncultured Eubacteriales bacterium
ATGCACGGTGCGGGACAGATACCCCGCAATGGACCTGCGCAGGTCTGCCATACCCGCATTGGCGGTGTAGACGATCTTCTTGCGCTCAAGCACATCGATAGCTTCCTTGCGGATGCTCCACGGGGTGGAAAAATCCGGCTCGCCCACGCCCAGGCTGATGACGCCCTCCATCGTGGCAGCCAGATCGAAGAAGCGGCGGATGCCGGACGGCTTCAGTCCGACAACGCGCTCGGATAACACGGAATCATAATTCATCCCCACATGCTCCTTTCGTCCTGCTCCTCCTCCTCGATGAGGATGTTCTTGTCCTTGTAGCGCTTGAGGACGAACGAGGTCGCGGTCTCCAGCACACCCTCCATCGCGGACAGGCGCTGGGATACGAACATTGCCACCTCCTTGAGGCTGCGTCCCTTGACGGTCAGGGCAAGGTCGTACTTGCCGGACATGAGGGATACGCTCTCCACCTCGTCGTACATCATGATAGTCTTTGCCACATCGTCAAAGCCGGTGTCGTGCTTCGGGGTGACACGCAGCTCGATGAGCGCCTCGACCTCATCGGACTTGGTCAGCTCCTCATTGATGATGGTGGTATAGCCGCGGATGACGCCCTTTTTCTCCAGCGCCGCGATCTCGGCTGCGACGTCCTTTTCGGTCAGTCCTAACATATCTGCGAGCTGCGCATTGGTCAGTCTCGCATTCTTCTTTAACAGGTTCAGAAGATCATTCATGATTGGTTCCTCCTCAAATCGTAATATAACAGGGATCATGATGCAGATAGTAACCGATCCGGTCAAATCCCACGGATTTTGCAAGTGCTGCGCCCTCGGCAATGCCGCCGGCAACGTCCTCGGGACGATGGGCATCCGAGCCAAGGGTCAGGATTCTGCCGCCCAGATCCTTGTAGAGCTTCAGAAGCTCCGCATCCGGGAACGGCTTGCCGTACTTCTGGCGGTAGCCGGAGGTGTTCAGCTCGATTCCCTTGCCGCGTGCAATGGCAGCTTTGAAAACCTCCGCGATGCTGTCGCGGAAGGCTGTTATGTCCACGGGAATGCCCGCATCCCCCTCGATGTAGCGCAAGGGGTAAGTGATATGTCCCAGCACATCGTAGCAGTCATGCTCCGCGATGGTCAGGAGCGACGCAAAATAGCGTTCCAGCAATGCGTCCACATCCTCCTGCGCATAGTCCAGGAAATAGAAGTCCAGCTTGCCCTGTAATTCGTGCAGGGACGCGATTGTGAAATCCAGCCGCGGATCCTGATAGATGCGCTCGGCAAGCGCAAAATCCACATCCGGTTCGCCCAGCTCGATGCCGCTGATGAAGGTCAGCTCCTGCGCGTTTTTCTTCATGCGGAGATTCTGCTGCATGGATTGCCCGAAACGGGCGGCGTAGTCGAAGGAATCCTCATCGTTGCGCGGATGCGCTTTATAATAGCCCTGCGGATACCACCGGCAGAGCTCGATATGATCGGTCACGGCATAGGCGGCAAGTCCCGCCTGCTTTGCGGCTTGAAGCATATCGGTGATCTTCGCATCGCTGTCCGGGGAAATTTCCGTGTGGGTATGGCAGTCTGTGAGCTGCATGAAAAGCCCTCCCTTCTCGAGGTATACAATGTATATTATAGCACACTTCCGATGTCTTGACTAGTATCCCTCACACTTTTTTCTCTTTTGCATAAAATAGCAGGGAAAGACTTTCAGTTTTTAGGAGGCGCTCATCATGTCAGGAATCGCACTGATCGGCTGTATCCTGCTCCTCTGCATCGGCATTGCGGTGCTCATCACCCTGCTTTCCACGCCGGACTGTGAACATGTGGAAAACCCGGAGGCATTTGCCGTCCTGCCCGTACCGGAGGATACGCCCCATGTACGGGCATTTCTGGAATTTTACGCCTCGCAGATCGCGTGGATGGATGCATCCGTCCTGCGGTGCGTGATCCTGGTCTACAATCCGCAGACACAGGCGCTCTGTGAGGATCTGGCGCGGGATTATGCCTGCTATCAGGCGATGCCGCTGGAGGAGGTACAGTCCCGCCTTGCCGTGCAATGCGGCAAAAATGACACACCCGCCTGACGAACGGTTGCTTTTTCTCTGCGTGTGCGGTATAATGGAAGAAGATCACACACAGGGAGGTACATCATGGCATTGGAGATCAAAAACGGCGTACTGGTCAGATACACCCCGGAGCCGGACGAAACAGAGGTCACAGTCCCGGACGGAGTGACGGAGATCGGAGAGAAGGCGTTTCAGGAATGCAAGACCCTGACTGCCGTCACCCTGCCGGACAGCGTGCAGATCATCGGCAGATTTGCGTTTGATGAGTGTACGAATCTGGTTTCCGTTCAGTTCGGGAACGGCATCCGGGAGGTCGGTTGGATGAGCTTTGCCTTCTGCAAAAGCCTGAAAGCCGCGCATCTGCCGGCATTTTCCGGCGACATCGGCTGGGATTTCCTCATGTGCGAGGGGATGCGGGAGCTCTGGCTTGCCAGCGAGGAGATCCGGTTCAATTATGATGCCTTCAACGGCTGCGATATCGAGACTGTCAAGCTCCATCCCGATGACCCGGTCATGCGCCGGAACTACTACAAGAACTCCTATGAGCTGGGGAAATTCATCAACCTGACGCTCGACATGTTCCGGTCCGGCGATTATACCGTGAAGATCCCGACGTTCGTCAAGTACCCCCTCACCATCCTGCACTACCTGCGCACCCACGACGAGGGGAGCGCGGCGTTCATTCAGAAGAACCTCACGCGCATCCTCAAGGAGAGCATCGAATGGGGCGATGTGGATTTCGTCCGCGACATCACCGAGCGCACGGACTGGATCCCGCAGAAGAATATCGACAAATTCCTCCAGCAGGCAGAGGACAGACGGCGTACGGAGATCTGTGACCTGCTGCGGCGGTATAAGGAAACACACGGCTGATCCTGTCAGGACTTTTTCTGCGCAGAAAAAGTGGGGGCGGCGGGGCGCAGCCCCGCCACTCTCCTTCCCCCGCTTGCTGGGGAAGTGCCGCCGATAGGCGGCGGAGGGGGCAGCGGCTGATCGGGGCAACTGCATTTACTTTTTCTGCGCCATCTGCGCAGAAAAAGTGGGGACGGCGGGGCGCAGCCCCGTCACTCTCCCTCCCCCGCTTGCAGGGAAGGTGCCGCCGATAGGCGGCGGAGGGGGCAGCGGCTGATATTTGCTGTTGCTTTTTCGCGGAAACTGTAGTATAATAGGTTTTGTAAGTTTGTATAAAGGAGTGGACTCATGGATAATCAGACCAGAGCCATGCAGGTGGTTTCCCATACGCCTGCGTATGTAGCGGATGAGGAAAAGCTGACCCGGAATCTGGAAATTCTCAAAGCCGTGCAGGAGCGCACGGGATGTAAAATTTTACTCGCACAGAAGGCGTTTTCGATGTTCCGTGTCTATCCGCTGTGCGCCAAATATCTCTCCGGGACGACGGCTTCCGGGCTCTATGAGGCACGTCTCGGGCGGGAGGAATTCGGCGGTGAGGTGCATGTCTTTGAGCCTGCCTACAAGCCGGACGAAATGGCGGAAATCCTGAAAATTGCGGATTTCGTGTACTTCAATTCCATGCGGCAGCTCGGACTGTATGCGGATGCCGTGCACGCGGCGGGAAAGCAGGTCGGACTGCGCGTGAATCCCGAATGTTCCACGCAGGACGAGCCGATCTATGACCCCTGCGCACCCGGTTCGCGGCTCGGCGTGACGCTCAGCGCTCTCGACCCGGACATGCTCTCGAAGGTGGACGGCATCCATTTCCACACCCTCTGCGAGCAGGGGGCGGATGCGCTGGAAATCACGCTCCGCGCCGTGGAGAAACAATTCGGGCAGTACCTGCACGGGGTGAAATGGGTGAATTTCGGCGGCGGGCATCACATCACGAAAGCCGGCTACGACATCCCCCTGCTTGAAAAGCTGGTCACGGAGTTCGCACAGAAATACGGCGTGCAGGTCTATCTCGAACCCGGTGAAGCCATCGCGCTGAACGCCGGCTACCTTGTGACCGAGGTCATGGATCTGGTCGAAAACGGACTGCATATCGCAATTCTCGACGCATCTGCGGCATGTCACATGCCCGATGTGCTGGAAATGCCATACCGCCCGCCGCTTTACACAAGCGGTCAGCCCGGTGAAAAGGCAATCACCTACCGGCTGGCTTCGCGGACATGTCTGGCGGGGGATATTGTCGGGGATTACAGCTTCGATGCGCCTCTGGAAATCGGCTCGCGGCTGTGCTTCGAGGATATGGCGATCTATTCCATGGTCAAGAACAACACGTTCAACGGGATGCCCCTGCCGGACATCGGCATCCTCCGCACGGACGGCAGCTATGAAGTGGTCAGGCACTTCGGCTACGAGGATTTCAAGGAGCGTTTGTCATGAGTACACCCAAAGAACTCGGATTCCGGATGCCCGGAGAATTTGAGCCGCACGACGGCACGATCATGATCTTCCCGGAGCGTCCGGGGTCGTGGACTTATCAATGTAAGCCCGCCATGCCGTCCTTTGTACAGATCTGGGAAAGCATCCTTGCGGACGAAAAGCTGTATCTGGTTGTCAGCCCGGAAAAGTGTGACGAATGCAGAGAGATCCTGCAAAACGCCGGCATCCGTCCGACACGGCTGCTCTGCATCGCACAGAACGACGCATGGGCGCGGGACACCTGCCCGACCTTTGTGCGCAGCGCATCCGGTGAGGTGCGCGGCATCGACTGGCAGTTCAATGCATGGGGCGGTGATTTCGACGGGCTTTACGCCGATTATGCCGAGGACAATGCGCTTGCATCTGCTCTATGTCACGATCTGGGATACGGGCGCTTTGATGCGCAGCATTTCGTGCTCGAGGGCGGGAGCATCCACGCTGACGGCGAGGGGACAATCCTCACGACCGAGGCATGTCTGCTCTCCAAGGGGCGCAATCCCCTGCTTTCCCGCGATGAGATCGCGAAGACGCTCTGCGATCATCTCGGCGCGGAAAAAGTGCTCTGGCTGCCCTCCGGCATCTACAACGACGAGACGAACGAGCATGTCGATAATGTCTGCGCGTTCCTGAAACCGGGCGAGGTCGTGCTGGCTTGGACAGACGACGAAAGCGACCCGCAGTATGCTATGAGCCGCGCCGATCTCGAGTATCTGGAATCCGTCACGGATGCAAAGGGGCGGCATCTCACCGTTCACAAGCTGCCCATTCCGGCGCATCCGGTATGCATCACGCAGCACGATCTCGACGGCTACACCTTCGCGGAGGGCGAGGATGAGCGCGAGGTCGGGGAACGGCTTGCGGCATCCTATGTGAATTTCTACTTCACAAACCATTCGATTCTGCTCCCGCAGTTCGGCGGGGAGAATACGGAGAGCGATGCGCTTGCCGTGCGGCTTTTGCAGGAATGGTGCCCGGAGCGCAGAGTCATCCCGGTTCCGGCGCGTGAGCTGATCGTCGGCGGCGGCAATATTCACTGCCTGACACAGCAGATAGTACAATCTCATGAAAAAGAGGTATTACCACTATGAATGCCATCGTAACAATCGCTTTTATTATGATGATCGTCCTTGGACTCATCATGATCTTTGCCCCCACTCTACTGATCCGGGAGGACAAGCGGGATGACCCACAGGCAGTTTCCACAACCAAGAAAGCTGGCATTGCTTTCATTGCCTTCGCGATCTTTGCCGGATTGAAAATCCTGAAATACACATCCAGATAACACAAAGCATCCGGAATGAGAGGAGGTGACAGCCATGCCGGAGGAAGCCGTCAAAAAAGAGGACATCCACCAAATCGAGGGAAATATTGAGCACATCCTGTTCCGCAACGAGCAGAACGGCTATGCGGCGCTGCTGCTGGAAGCCGAGGACGAGCTTGTGACCGCCACGGGCGAA
>ONEQ01000114.1 GCA_900316885.1 uncultured Eubacteriales bacterium
GTCGGTATCCACGAAGATCGCGAAATGATCGATCGTAACCGGAACCTTCCAGCGGTCTACACGCGGCTCACGCGGGGCAGGCGGGGTCGTGCTCGGTGTCCGTGTCACGGGAACCGTGGTTGTCTCGGCTGCCGTGGTTGTTTCCGCGATGGTTGTCGGGGCAGCCGTACTGGTTGGCGCAGGCGACGTTGTGGGGGCGGCGGAGCTCTCCGGCTCCACCGGCGTTATTGCTGCCGGGAGCGCTTCGGTGGTCGGATGCGGCGCCGCAGTGGCCGGCGGCGGCGTGGACGGCTCCACCTCGGGGTCGAATACGACGGCAGTCTGGGGCTGTGTCGGTGCCTGCGTCGGCGGCTGGGTGGGCGGTACCGTCACGGTTGTCTGCTCGGCAGGGGGCTGATCCATTGCCGGGAGCGTCTTTTTCTTGTCGTCACGCTCCTCACGCGGCGCCTCAGTCGGCTTCTCGTGCTCGCCGTTGTTCGGCTGACTTCCGGGATTCTGCCACTCACCGGGATTCGGCCATCCGCCGGGATTCTGCCATTCGCCGGGATTCGGCCACCCGCCGGGGTTCTGCCACTCACCGGGATTCGGCCACCCGCCGGGGTTCTGCCATTCACCGGGATTCGGCCACCATCCGCCGTTATCCGGCATCTGTCCCCACCAGCCGGGAAGCTGCTGGCTCCACCAGTTTCCGTCCTGCTGGTCGTCGTCCTTTTTATCATCGTCCTCTTTGTCGTTATCCTTTTTGTCATCGTCATGCCTGTCCGAGAGGGCAAGCAGTACAATCTCCTGCTCCGGGAGGAGCGCCTTCTTCACGGTCGTGGTGACGGTCTGCTCCGGCGGCGGATCACTGCCGGGGCGCTTTTCTCCGCTGGGGCGCGAGCCGCTGGGCGGATCACCGGCAGGCGGGGTGCCGTCCGGTGAATAGAAATGATCCTCCCCGAACGGTTCATTGTTCTGGAGCGTATCATAACGCGGGCTTTCTGCGATCTGCCGCAGGAGTACCATGGACTGCGACTGGCTGACGGTTTTCATAATCATATTGATTGCCGTCAGCATGACCAGAAAGACCACGATCAGGATGCCCATGGCGACGCAGATGAACTTGAGCCGCATCGTGCGGATCACATCGCGCCGGAAATCCATGATCCAGCTCCGGATATCCGATAGGCTGGGGAGCTTCATCATGCACCGCCCTCCAGATAGTAGCCGATGCCGCGGGCAGTCTTGATGGTGACATCCGACCCGACAGCGGTGAGCTTTTTGCGCAGGAAGGAGATATAGACCTCGACATTGTTGTATTCGACATCGCTCTCATAGCCCCAGATCTTCTCGATGAAGCGCTCTTTAGGGATGAGCTGCTTGGGGTTGGCGATGAGCATCTCCATGATCTGGTATTCCTTGAGGGAGAGCTTGACGAACTGCCCCTCGCGGCAGAGGGAGAATGTGCTTTTGTTCAGGGAAATATCCCCGAAGGTAAATTCATCCGTAATGACCTCGCCGCGCCGTCTGGTGAGGGAGCGCACCCGTGCCAGCAGCTCGCCGCTGACAAAGGGCTTGGTGAGGTAATCATCCGCGCCGCTGTCGAGTCCCTTGATCTTGTCCTCGGTGTCAGAGCGGGCGGTGAGGAGGAGCACCGGCGTGGAGATATGCGCTGCACGCAGCTCCCGGAGTACGGTGATGCCGTCCTTTTTGGGGAGCATGATGTCAAGCAGGATGCAGTCATACAGTCCGGTGAGGGCATAGTCGAGCCCGTCCTCGCCGTCATAGACGGTATCCACGGCGTATTTGTTGCGTTTCAGAATCTCGCTGAGCGCATCAGCGAGCGCTGTTTCGTCTTCGACAACAAGCAGTTTCATATGCAATCAGCCCTTTCGCATCGGATTGTCCGTATGTTTCTGTATCGGACTTGCTATTTTCCCCCGGATATGCTATACTTATATCATAACACAAAAAGCCGGAATAGGCAAGAAAAAAATGCTTTTTTCACAGTATCCACAAATAAAATGCCCCCGTTTTGGGCAAACTATCCTTACCAAAGGAGGCGGTTTGAATGGATGTGACACCGCAGCAGTACGCGGCTATGCTAGAGCGCAGCGAGCCGAAATCCAACAGCAAGGTCAATATCTCCGTCGCATTTCTCGTCGGGGGGCTGATCTGCGCGGTCGGTCAGCTTTTGCTGGAGGGATTCCTCCGGCTCGGACTCGACCGGCAGGCGGCATCGGGCTGGGTCTCGGTGATACTGGTCGCATGCAGCGCAGTTCTGACCGGATTCGGGCTCTACGAGAAGCTCGCCCGTCATGCGGGAGCCGGCACCCTCGTGCCAATCACAGGCTTTGCGAATGCCGTGACCGCGGCTGCCATCGAAGCCCGCACGGAGGGTCTGGTGCTCGGCGTGGGGACGAAGATCTTCACCATCGCAGGGCCCGTGATCCTCTATGGCTGCACGGCAGCGGCGCTCTACGGCGTGTTCTTCTTTCTGGCGCAATGGTAGCTTTGTCTGATTACGCCCCCGTCCGGGGGTACATAGGAGAGATCGGTATGAAATTGTATGTGACACGTCACGGTGAGACGGAATGGAACGCTCTGGACAAAATCAGCGGCATCACGGACATCAGCCTTGCCCCCGCAGGCATCGAGCAGGCGAGGGGACTGGCGGAGGCATGTGCGAAGGCAGGCGATATTACCCGCATCATCGCATCCCCGATGCGCCGTGCGCAGATGACCGCCGGCATCGTGGCGGAGCGGCTGGGACTGCCGGTGCAGACGGATGATCGCCTGCGCGAATGGGACTACGGCTCGTTCGAGGAGCAGCCGCGGCACACGCCGGGATTTTCGGAAGCCAAAGCGGCATGGGGCTGCAAAATGCCCGGCGGCGGGGAATCGGTTTTCCAGATCGTCCAGCGCTCGTACAATGTCATCGACGACGTGAAACGCCTGTATCCCGAGGATAATGTGCTCCTTGTCTGCCACGGAGGCATCTGCCGCGTGATCGACAGCTATTTCCGGGATATGACCGTCGAACGGTTCATGGGCTTCTTTATGGGCAACTGCGAGCTGCGGGTATACGAACTGTAGCAAAAAGCGGGGCGCGGCATTCCTGGGATTAAGTCAGTTTTACAAAAAGTTTTCGCAAATCGCTCAAAATTGATTGACTTTTCCGGGGCTTTGGGGTATAATAAGAATGACACTCACTGATAACGAATACCAGAAAGGGGGATCATTCCCAATGGATAAATCCAATATCTCCAAGCCCACGCTGCGGCGTCTTCCGGTCTATCTGAACTATCTCAAATCCCTGCCGGCAGAAACCCGCACCATCTCGGCAACCTCCGTTGCGGCTGCACTCGGACTCAATGAGGTGCAGGTGCGCAAGGATCTGTCCGCCGCCAGCAAGAACGGCGGCAAGCCGAAAATGGGCTACGACGTAGAGCAGCTCAAGCTGGATCTGGCGGAATTTCTGGGCTACCGCGACACCAAATCCGCGATTCTGATCGGTGTCGGACGGCTGGGCGGTGCGCTGCTGTCCTTCAACGGCTTCGAGGAATGCGGCATGCACATCACGGCGGCATTCGACAATGACCCGAATAAGATCGGCACCTCTATCGGCGGCGTTGCCATCTACGACATCCGCGAGCTGGAGAGCTTCTGCCGGACGCACGGCATCCTCATCGGCATCATCACGACCAGCCCTGCCGAGGCGCAGGCGCTCTGCGACAAGATGCTCAAAAGCGGTCTCTGTGCAATCTGGAATTTCTCGACCGCGCATCTGGAGGTTCCGGAGGGCGTTATCGTACATAACGAGAATCTCGCCGTCTCCCTTGCCATGATCTCCCATGCGCTGGAGGAGCAGTTCAATAAATAAGAAAACCCCCTGTATCCCGTGATACAGGGGTTTTGTTTATCGTAATACGCAGACACTCACGGCAAAGCCTTCATACAGCATCTGCCGGAAATCCGCGCCGGACTTGCTGCAGCGGATCGCACCGCCCTGCAGCGTAAAGCCGACCTCCTTCATCGGATAGCCGATCCCGATGCCGAGCGCCTTGACATATGCCTCCTTGAGCGTCCAGAGCCGTGTAAAGAGCAGATCCTTGTCCTCTGCCGCTGCGATGGCGGTCTGCTCCGTTTTGGAATAGGAACGGCGCACCACCTTATCGCGCATCAGGCGCTTTGCCTCCACATCCACGCCGCACTCATACGGGGAAAGCAGGCAGACTGCCAGCCCCTTGCAGTGTGACAGGTTGAAATGCACCGCGGACTGCTCCGCCAGATAGGGCTTGCCGGACGGCGTTTCCGCGAACCGCAGCGGCTCCGGCAATGTGATGCCGCGCTCCTGCGCATAGACCGGCAGCATCTCATCGAGCACCGCGTGCGCTGCCGCAGACTGCTCCCTGATTATACCCTCTACCGCGCAGGCAAACAGCGCCCCGTATTCCTCCGGCAGAGGAAGTCTCGTTATTTCCATTCCTTCGGTTCATACCCCTTGTCTGTCATGAATGACCGCAGGCGCAGATAGGTCTCCTCACTGATGACATGCTCAATCTTGCAGGCATCCTTTTCGGCAGTTACCGGCGTCACGCCCAGGAATTCCGCAAAGAAATCTGTAATCAGCGTGTGGCGCGTATAGACTGCCGCCGCGATCTCTCTGCCCTTCTTCGTGAATTTGATGCCGCCGTCCTTGCCCATTGTGATGAGTCCCTCCTCGCGAAGGATCTTCATCGCACGGCTGACGCTCGCCTTGGTGAAATCAAGCTCATTGGCAACATCCACGCTGCGTACAAAATCCTGCTTCTGGCTGAGCAGGTAGATGGTCTCCAGGTAATCTTCACCGGATTCATGCAGTGACATAAACATGCTCCTTTCTGATGCCGGAATCTGTCCGGCAAAGTCGCTTTCCTCTATTGTACCATAAAACAAGGTGCCGTGTCAAGGGGCAGGGGGTTCGTTTTTTCACAGTATCTGCACGCTTTTTCTTGACAGATGTTTCCGCTTATGGTATACTATAAGGTATATTCCAGGGAAAATTTCCCGGCTATGAGGTGAAATCATGCATACGATCTCCAAACGTGCCGCAGCCATGGCGCTGTCGGTGCTGCTTCTGACACTTTCTGTTCTGACACCGCTTTCCTCCCGTGCTTACAGCTTCCGGGAAAACGGCGTGGATGTCTCCTGGTATCAGGGCGTCGTGGACTGGCCGCGCCTTGCCGGAAACAATGACATGCGCTTTGTCGTGCTCCGTGCCGGAAAGCTCGCGAGTCCCACGTCTCCGTATACACCGGACGAGTATTTCGACTACAACTACACGGAGGCATGCAATGTCGGACTCAAGGTCGGCTGCTATGCCCGGATTGCCGCAGGCAGCCGCGAGCAGCTTCTCTCGACCATTGAGCTGTATCTCAGCACGATCCAGGGCAAGAGCTTTGACATGCCCGTCTATATCGACGCCGAGGACGATGCGCTGGCTGCCATCGCAAAGCGTGAGGGCAAGACCATGCTCACCCAGTACATCATCGAAGCGATGGACATGATCTACGCTGCCGGACACCATCCGGGACTCTATGCGAATCTCAACTGGTATACCAATTATCTGGATGCCAACATGGTCCGCGCACGCGGCTACGATCTCTGGCTCGCACGCTATACCAATGACTGCGATTCCACGGATTTCAGCTATTCCTACGATGTATGGCAGTATTCCCAGTCGGGCTATTACTACGGCATCGGTCCGACTGCCACTGCCATCGATCTGGATGTCAGCTACAGGGATTACAGCTATGCCGGCGATCACGGCAGAGTCCATGATGCCGCCTATGACGGCAAGCTCCCGGCGTACATGTACCCCGTCCATGATTCGGCGGTATACTATGCGGACGGTTCTGCGCAGTACGGTCACAGCGTTTCCACCTACTCCCAGTGCTATGTGCAGGAGGCATATACTAACGGCTGGTGCCGCGTCCTCTACGACGAGGGTGACGGCAACCGTGTCGGCTATCTGCCGGTAGAGGCGTTCTTTGAAAAGGAGCAGCCTGCCACCGAGCCCACAACGGAGCCCACCACCGAGCCCACGACGGAGAATCCCGAGAAGGATCTGGTACAGGATTCCCTCTGGAACGGTATTCTCCCGCTTCGCGCCCATGTGCTGAATGAGGCGGATTATCAGGTCTATGCGGCGGACTGCACCACACTCACGGGCGAGGTGATCGGACCCGATGAGGAATGTACGGTCGAGGCGGGCTTCACCAACGGCTGGTGCCGTGTGAAATACCAGGATTCCCACGTCGGCTATCTGCCGCTGTCGTCCTTCTTTGCGAAGGAGCGCAAGGGCTTCGGACAGCTCTACACCAGTGCCGAGATCGATGTGTTCGGGCGTGTGCCGAGCTTCCCGGTCGGCAGCATTTCGGCAAAGTCCCTGTTCATTTACACCGGCGAAACACCGACACTCATCCAGGTGATCTATGCGGATGACGGCGTGCGGTATGCCGGCTGGATCTCAAAGCGCGAATGGTACTCCGCCCTGCTCAAGCTGCTTAATGCGCACATTCACGGAAAGCAGCCGCTTCTGGAGCGTCAGGTGTCCCTCGTGGACTGCGACGGCGACGGTGCGGTGGACGTCTATGATCTGGCGCTGATTAAGATGCGTCTCGATCAGCTTCCGGATGCGTTCGGACTATAAGACAGACAAATCCCCGGCTTTGACAGCCGGGGATTTTTTTGCACGAGATTATGAATTACTTCAGGAAATCGTTCATGGTGATCTGGACACGCGGATGACCGTCTGCATCGTCCTCGATCATTTCCGCCTTCTCCATGATGATCGGTTTGGTGGGGGAGGAGATGTCGCCGTCGCTGCCCATCACACGCTCTACGGTCAGGAACTGATCCACGACCTCCATGCCCTCGGTGACCTCACCGAATGCCGCATAGCTGCCGTCGAGGTAATCACATTCCGTGTAGCAGATGAAGAACTGGCTGGAGGCGCTGTCCGGAACTGTGGTACGCGCCATGGAAACCGTGCCGCGTACATGCTTGCGGGGGTTATCCACGCCGTTATTGGCAAATTCGCCCTTGATGCTCTCAGCCGTCTTGCCAGCCGGGGCACCGTCGCCGCCCTGTGCCATGAAATTGGTCACAACACGGTGGAAGTTCAGACCGTCATAGAACCCCTCCTGGACGAGCTTCTCGAAGTTCTCGCAGGTGATCGGCGCATACTCCGGATACAGTGTAAAGACCATATCGCCAAATCCTTGTGTTGTAATTGTACACTTCATATTTTTCGTCCTCATT
>ONEQ01000155.1 GCA_900316885.1 uncultured Eubacteriales bacterium
TAGTCGATGCCGTCGATCAGCTGCTTTTCCACGCGGATCGACATTTTTACATTATGGGTGTGCATTTCAGAGAACCAGAAGTCCATGATGCATACCTCCTTACAATTCCAAAAGCATTATTATACCAATACATTCAGCCGTTCTAGCGTACCGTCCTCTGGACCCTGCATGGAGCAGCCTTTTTCCTTGGCAAACAGGATATAATCGACGATCTCCTCCGTCACCATCTCACCCGGTGCCAGAATCGGGATGCCAGGCGGGTAACACATGACAAACTCTCCGCAGATCTTGCCGGGCGTCTCACGTATCGGGACAAGTACCTTTTCGGAGTAAAACGCCTTCTGCGGAGTCGCCGCAACAATTGGCGTAATATACTCCGCATTGTGCAGTCTCGAAACTGGCTTGGAATACAGCCGCTTGATATCCTCCAGCGCACCGACCAGCCGTTCAATATCCTGAATCCGGTCACCAATGGAGATATAAGCGAGAATATTGCCAATATCGCCAAACTCGATCTGAATATCATACTCGTCACGCAGCAGGTCGTAAACCTCGATGCCCGTCAGACCAATGTCACGGGTATAGACCGAAAGCTTTGTCACGTCATAATCGAAAATACTTCCCCCGTTGACAAGATCCTTGCCGTATGCGTAATAGCCGCCGATCGAATTGATTTCTTCACGTGCATATTCCGCCATCTGACGGACTTTTTCAAAGCTTTCACGCCCACGGAGAGCCAGATTCCGGCGGGAAATATCCAGACTCGACAGAAGCAGATATGATGCACTCGTCGTTTGTGTCAGGTTGATGACCTGCTCAACGTAGCGGGTATTGACATGCTCATTCAGGAGGAGCAGGCTGCTCTGCGTAAGGGAACCGCCGGATTTATGCATAGAGATCGCAGACATATCTGCACCTGCTTCCATCGCTGAAACGGGCAGTCCCTCATGGAAAGAAAGATGTGTACCGTGCGCTTCATCAACGAGCACCATCATTCCGTGTGCATGTGCCAGCTTTACGATACCGCGCAGATCAGAACAAATGCCGTAATAGGTCGGATTGTTAACAAAAACAGCAGTCGCATCCGGGTGCTCACTGATCGCCTTTTCAACATCAGCAAGCTCCATACCCAGCGCTATGCCAATATGCGAATCTACATCCGGATTGACATAAACCGGCTCCGCGCCGCAGAGCACCAGCGCATTGATTGCACTTCGATGCACATTACGGGGCATAATGATCTTGTCACCGAGCTTACAGGCGGTCAGAACCATACTCTGCACAGCAGAGGTCGTGCCGCCGACCATGAAGTAGGCGTGTGCCGCACCGAATGCCTCCGCTGCAAGCTGTTCGGCTTCCATGATAACGGAAACCGGGTGGCATAAATTATCCAGCGGCTTCATGGAGTTGACATCAAGGGACACGCACTGCTCACCGAGGAGCTTGACAAGCTCGGGATTGCCGCGTCCGCGCTTGTGTCCGGGCACATCAAACGGAACGACACGCTGCCGGCGGAATCGTTCAAGCGCCTCATAGACCGGCGCAGATTTTTGTTTTTCGAGGTTCATGGGAACACCTGCTTTACGTCAGAATTACAATTACAAATATTATATCACAGATTATCAGAAAATGCAATAGGGTTTGTAAAATTAGCGCAATTATCTATGGTGTATCTTAAAATACGGGTATTTAGCGGTATCCTATTGACATTTGCGTAGAATTGTGGTATACTATATGAAAACGATACCATAAAGAAAGGAGGAGTACCATGAATATTTCAGAATTTGCAAAGGAAGCAGGCGTTTCTGTTTCTGCGGTCAGCCGCTACTTCAATGACGGCTATCTCAGTGCAGACAAACGGGAAAAGATTGAAGCAGCACTGGAACGAACGGGCTATATGCCCAGCTATTCCGCACGTACCATGCGAACAAAGGTGACGAAACTTGTCGGCGTAATTCTGCCGAAGCTCTCAAGCGAAAGCATCTCCCGTATTACCGAAGGAATCAGCGAAGTCCTTGGCGAGGAAGGCTTTGAATTGCTGCTGATCAATACTGCAAATGATTGCAGCCGAGAAATCAGTTCCCTGGAGCTGTTCCGTCAGAACAGGGTAGACGGCGTGATCCTTCTGGCAAGCGTTTTCACCGAACTGCATAGGTCACTGCTCTCGAAAATGCGTGTACCTGCGGTCATTGTAGGGCAAAAGCTCAAGGGCTTCAACTGTGTATGCCACAACGATTTCGGTGCGGCATACGCCATGACCAAACTGATGCTTGAAAAAGGTGCTGTTCGTCCCGGATTTATCGGCGCCAATCCGGACGATAATGCCGCCGGACGTGACAGGCGGCTCGGCTTTGAGAAGGCACTCTCAGATTTTGGTGTTCCTGTGCAGGAAAAATTCATGGAAATCGCCAAATTTAACATGGATTCCGGCTACGAAAAGGCAAGGCACATTTTTGCCGGCAGGGAACGGCCGGATGCCTTGTTCTGCGCGACGGATAATATCGCAGCGGGCGCCATGCTCTGGTGCCGCGAGCAGGGCATCCGGATTCCTGACGACGTGATGATCGGAGGAATCGGTGATTCGCGTATGGGGAAGCTTCTCTATGTTCCGCTCTCCTCAGTACATTTGCATTATAAGACTGCCGGGATGGAGGGAGCGCGGATGCTGCTTTCGGAAATGCGCGACGGCAGTGAGGTGCGGCGGATCCTGCAACTGGAATATGATGTCATTGAACGCGAATCCACGATGCGCATTTAATCAACCTGCACAAACCCGATATGTGAAATTGTGTGAAACCCACTAAAACGCAGACCCATATTGGGGATGAATGTCAATTGACAGAAGCCTTTTCACATGGTATAATGAAAGTACAATGTGAAACTAATACCACAAATCTTGTGTGAGGTTTCAGAAACCGTTCATTTTTACGAAAGGGTGAGGTTTATGAATTATAATCAGTGTGCAGCAGAGATTCTACAAGCGATTGGCGGTAAGGACAATCTTGCAAGTGCCGCGCATTGCGCGACCCGTCTGCGCCTTGTCATTGCAGACAACGGAAAGGTGCAGAAATCCGTGCTGGAGGGAATCGACGGCGTGAAGGGCGTATTTGAAGCCGCCGGACAGCTCCAGATCATCATCGGCACGGGCACCGTCAACAAGGTTTATGACGAATTCATCAAGCTCGCCGGTGTTGAGGCTGCTTCCAAGGACGATGTGAAGAAGGCAGCCGCAGCAAAAGCGCCCTGGTACAAGCGTGCCATCAAAACGCTTGGCGATATTTTCGTACCCATCATTCCCGCGATCGTTGCGACCGGTTTGCTTTGCGGACTGCTCGGCGGTCTGTCCAAGGCGTTTCCGGGTATGGCAGACAGTCACCTGTATACGCTCCTTGATATGTTCTCCAACGCAGCGCTGACCTTCCTGCCGATCCTGATTGCGGTGAGTGCGGCAAAGATCTTCGGCGCCAATATCTACCTTGGTGCGGTTATCGGCATGATTATGATCCATCCGAGCCTTGTGAATGCATGGTCCGTCGGAGACGGTACCGGTCTTCCGGTGCTCTGGTCCTGGTTTGGGCTCTGGAACATCAATGCAACCGGATATCAGGGTCATGTTATCCCTGTAGTCATTGCAGTTCTGGTTCTCTCGATCATCGAGAAATGGCTGCATAAGCGTGTTCCGGAAATGTTTGACCTGTTCGTAACCCCGCTCGTATCTGTTCTGGTGACCGGCTTCCTGACCATGACCGTCATTGGCCCGGTTTTCGCGCAGATCGAATCCTGGGTACTGGCAGGCGCACAGTGGCTCATTTCCATCCCGTTCGGTATCGGTTCGTTCATCATGGGCGCCGCCTATGCACCGACTGTTGTTGCCGGTGTACATCATATGTACAATGCCATTGAGCTTTCCATGCTCGCTGACAGCGGCAAGAACATCTGGATGCCTATCGCAACAGCTGCAAATGTGGCACAGGGTGCAGCAGCGCTTGCAGTCGGCATCAAGACCCACGACAAGAAGATCAAGTCCATGGCACTTCCGGCATCCCTCTCCGCTTTCATGGGCATCACGGAGCCTGCAATCTTCGGTGTTAACGTTCGTTTCGGCAAGCCTCTGATCGCCGGCATGGCTGGCGGCGCATGCGGCGCAGCGATTGCATCCATGATGCACGTTTATGCAACGGCTAACGGTGTTACCGGTATTTTCGGCTTCCTGATTACAACAGACAGCTTTATGGGCTATCTCCTGACCTTCGTTGTTGCTTCCGCGGTCGCATTCGGACTCTCCTGGTTCCTGTATAAGGATGCAGTCCAGACAGCAGAGGCAGCTCCCGCAGCAGCAGTTGCTGCACCGGTTTCGGCTCCTGCACCGGCAAGCGAAATCGTATCTGCTCCGGATGCAAATTACGAGGAGACCAGCATTTACTCTCCGCTCAAGGGCAAAGCAATTGCCATGGCAGACGTTCCGGATGAGACATTTGCATCCGACGTACTTGGCATGGGTGCCGCAGTCGATCCGACGGAGGGCAAGGTCGTAGCACCGGCAGACGGTGAAGTCAGCACGCTCTTTGATACGCATCATGCGATCGGTCTGACACTGGATAACGGCATGGAGCTTCTGATTCACATCGGCATCAATACCGTGGAGCTCAACGGCGAGGGCTATAAGGCGCATGTTGCTGAGGGCGACCGTGTTAAGCGCGGACAGACGCTCATCACCTTTGATATTCCGCTTATCAAGAGCAAGGGTTATCCGACTATTACACCGGTTATTATCACCAACGCCGATGAATATGCTTCTGTTCAGAAGGCGTGTGACGGCGATGTCGAGTTCCTCGGCAAGCTGATTACGACTGTCAAGTAAATTCAAACGGAGGTGAGCCTGCATGGACATGTATTTCAGACAAAAGCTCCACCTCGAACCCGTATCCGGCTGGCTCAATGACCCGAACGGACTGAGCTATTTTGCGGGCGCGTACCATGTGTATTTCCAGTACGCGCTCCACGCGGACGGCGGCGGCGGCAAGTGCTGGGGACATTGGAAAAGCCCGGATCTCCTGCATTGGGAGTATACCGGTACGGTGCTCCGCCCTGACCACCCCGACGACCGCAGCGGCGTGTATTCCGGCTGCGGCTTCGTCCACGGGGATACGCTGTACCTGTTCTATACGGGCAATGTCAAGGAGCCGGGGGAGCATGATTACATCCGCACGGGACGCGGTGCGAATGTGATGCTGGTCACAACAAAAGACGGGCATCACATGAGCGAGAAGCGTACACTACTGCGCAATTCTGATTATCCCAATAACTGCTCGTGCCATGTCCGTGACCCAAAGGTCTGGGAGGAGGACGGCAGATTCCGCATGGTGCTGGGTGCGCGGACACTGGATGACAGAGGATGTGTGCTCTACTATACATCCACTGAACTCGAGCATTGGACGTATGAGAAAACGGTCTACGGTACGGACGGTAGCTACATGTGGGAATGTCCTGATGATTTCACGCTCGATGGACAGCATTTTCTGAGTGTGTCACCGCAGGGCGTCCTGCACGGAAAATATTGCTATCAGAATGTCTACAGTTCCGGCTATTTCCGTATGAACGGAGATACGCCGGAGGAGTACCGCGAATGGGACTGCGGATTTGATTTCTACGCACCGCAGACGTTCGTCACACCGGATGGCAGACGGATTCTGATCGGCTGGATGGGCATCGGAGATATTACGTACACGAATCCCAGTGTAATTCTCCAGACACCGGCGCGGGAACTGGAAAAACTGCGGCGAAGTGCGGCCAAGATCGACGGCAGAGTCGCTGTTCCCGTAAATCTCCCGTTTGAGTTCTGCGGTATCACAGACGGCGATTTTACGTTAGAGCTGAGGGGGGTACTGCGGCTGACGTATCAGAACGGTGAGGTGCATCTGGTTCTTTCAGAGTCAGCCGGATTCGGCAGAACAGAACGCTTTGCAAAGCTCGCTGCGTGCTGTGATGTCCGTATTCTTGCGGATACATCGTCTGCCGAGATTTATCTCAACGGAGGCGAGCTGGTATTTTCAACCAGATATTACCCGTCGGACACGGATCTGACCCTGTCCGGCATCAGCGGCTCAGTTTACGAACTGAATGGAATAGAGGTGATCTCCGATGGAAACAATCTTAGCAGCGATCGGTGAAGCGCTGATCGATTTTATCCCTGACCGGAGCGGATGCTCATTTAATGAGGTTTCCGCATTTGCGCCGAAGGTCGGCGGAGCGCCGGCAAATGTATGCGCGGCATTTACAAGGCTCGGAGGACGTGCAAGACTCCTGACACAGCTCGGTGATGATCCGTTCGGACACAGGATTCTTCATCGGCTCCAGGAAGTGGGGGTTGAGACAGACTGCATCTCCCTGACGGATAAAGCGAATACAGCACTTGCATTTGTGTCGCTTGCTAAAAACGGCGACCGCACATTTTCGTTTTACCGTAAGCCGTCTGCGGATATGCTGTATCCGCCGGAGGCTGTGCAGGAAGCCTATCTTGACGGCGTATTTGCACTGCATTTCTGCAGTGTGTCCATCGGCAATTTCCCCATGAAGGATGCGCACAAGCGTGCGATCGATATTCAGAGAAAGCGCGGCGGTATTGTGAGCTTTGACCCGAATCTGCGTTTTAATCTTTGGGACAGCCGCGAGGCGCTCCGGGATGCAGTTCGCGAATTTCTGCCCTTGAGCGATATTGTCAAGCTATCCGAGGATGAGCTGGAATTTGTCACCGGTGAAGCAGAAATCGGCGCAGCAGCGCAATCTCTCTTTGCGCAGGGTGTAAAGCTTGTGCTTTATACCTGCGGAAGCAAGGGCGCCTACGCCTATACGCCGGAAGCAAATGCATTTGCGCCTGCATTTCCGGTCAGAGCGGTAGATACGACGGGAGCCGGAGACGGATTCACAGGTGCTTTTCTGAAAAAACTAAGTGAATTCTGCCTGATACGGGACGGATTCAAGACGCTGACTGCATCACAGCTGGAGAAATGTCTTGCATTTGCAAATTTCTTCTGTGCAATCAGCGTACAAAAACACGGTGCCATAGCATCTTATCCGACACCGGAGGAGATGCGAGCATATAAATTCTAATGTAGAGAGGACGGATACTATGAAAGCATTTTCTTACACCATTAAGGACGAAGTAGGCATCCATGCAAGACCTGCGGGGAACCTCGTGAAACTTATCAAGGAATTAGGCAGTTCCGTGACGATCGAAAAAGAGGGCAAGCCTCCGGTCAGCGGTACCGCGCTGATGAAGCTGATGGGGCTCGGCGTGAAATGCGGTGACACAATCAAGTTTACGATTGAGGGCGGCGACGAGGACGCATCGGCTGCTGCAATCGAGGAGTTCATGAACGCAAATCTGTAACCCGTTAGAAAGGACAGGTGACGGACATGGCTGTTTATCAAGGAAAAGGCGTATACGGAGCTGTTGCGATCGGCAAGGTTTCGGTATTTCAGAGACAGGCGGCTGAGGTCCGCCGTGTCCGGGTAGAGGATCCGGCCGGGGAGCTTGCCCGCGTCGAGCAGGCGAAAGCAATTGCCGTGGAGCAGCTCTCAGCCATCCATGAAAAAGCGTTGAAGGAAGTCGGAGAGGCGAATGCGGAGATTTTCGAGATCCACATCATGATGCTCGACGATGAGGACTATAACGATTCGATCCGCAGCATTATCGAGACACAGGGTGTCAATGCGGAATACGCTGTTGCGGTAACCTCCGATAATTTTGCAGAGATGTTCGCTGCGATGGATGATGCCTATATGCAGGCACGTTCGGCTGACGTCAAGGATATTTCCAACCGGTTGATTGCCTGCTTGTCGGGCAGCGGCTCCGAGGGGGACAGCGGCAGTGAGAAGATGATTGTCTGTGCGGATGATTTGGCACCCAGTGAGACGGTTTCACTCGACAAGGAGCGTGTGCTTGCATTTGTGACGGCTGCCGGCTCATCCAATTCCCACACAGCAATTCTGGCGCGGAATATGAACATCCCGGCGGTGATCGGCGTAGGTCAGGCGTTCCTGGATTCGATCAAGGACGGCGACCTCCTGATCGTAGACGGTCATACGGGTGAGGTTTACACGGATCCCGATGAGGAAACCGTCCGCAGAATGGAGCAGAAGCAGGCAGAAGATGCCCGCAAGAAGCAGCTTTTGCAGGAGCTCAAGGGCAAGGAGAATGTCACGCTGGACGGAACGAAGGTCAAGATCTTCGCGAATATCGGCGGTGTCGGCAATATCGGTGCGGTGCTGGCGAATGACGCCGGCGGCATTGGTCTGTTCCGTAGCGAGTTCCTGTATCTCGAAAGTGAGGACTATCCGACCGAGGAGGAGCAGTTCAGTGCCTATAAAAAGGTATTGGAAAGCATGGCGGGCAAGCAGGTCGTTGTCCGCACGCTGGATATCGGTGCGGATAAGCAGATCGGCTACTTCAACCTCGATAAGGAGGATAACCCCGCGCTCGGCTTCCGTGCGATCCGCATTTGCCTGACACGTCCAGAAATCTTCCGCACCCAGCTCAGGGCACTGTACAGAGCATCTGCCTTCGGTGATCTTGGCATCATGTTCCCGATGATTACGAGTGTATCCGAGGTCGAGAAGTGTATCGCGATGTGCGAACAGGTCAAGGAGGAACTGAAATCCGAGGGGATCCGGTTCAATTCGGATACGGAAATCGGCATCATGATCGAGACGCCTGCGGCAGCAGTCATCAGTGACCGGCTTGCGCCGATGGTGGATTTCTTCAGCGTCGGAACGAATGATCTGACGCAGTACACCCTTGCCTGTGACCGCCAGAATGCCAAGCTCGAGCCTTTTGTGAATACACATCACGAGGCAGTTCTGCGCCTGATTGAAATGGCGGCGAAAAACGCTCATGCAAACGGAGCCTGGATTGGCATCTGCGGCGAGCTTGCGGCAGATACGTCTCTGACGGAGACGTTCCTGCGGATGGGGATCGATGAATTGTCCGTATCACCGCCGTTCGTTCTTCCGCTGCGTGAACGGGTACGCAGTCTGAATCTAAGGGCTGAATAAGAAATGTAAACGCCGGATCGTCATGATCCGGCGTTTTCTTCTTATTTTTAGCGCTTTTCATATTTCTGTCTTTATAATCTGGAGAGAATTTTGTTCGCAGTAGCCAAAACAATGTGAAAAAATGAGCATTTAAGTTCTAAAAAGCCGTGGTAAACAATGCCAAACGGCGCTTTTTTGGCGTTTTGTATTTGCGATATTGCTTGACAAATCTGAACTGATATGCTATAATTGATGCATTGCGATTGACATTGGTTTACCATAATAAACAGTAAAAAATAACCAGGAAAGGGAAAGATGGTATGGAAAATAAAGAAATCGATCTGAAAGAACTCATAGCCTTATTTCTGTCAAAAATCTGGCTGATCCTCATTGTAACAATTGTAGGCGGTGCTGCTGCCTTTGGTTACTCGAAGTTCTTTCTACCGCTGAAGTATTCTTCGCATATAACAATGTATGTGCAGAGCTATACCGGAATCTCTGAGAACGTCAACAACGTGAATAACATCAGCAATTCCAAACAGCTGGTTAATACCTATATGGTCGTCCTGAAGGATGATGCAGTAATGAATTCGGTCAGCGATATGCTGATGACGCAGTTTGACCGTCAGACACTGGAGCAGTGTTTCACTTTCGCGAATGACAGAATCACACCTGCGTCTCTGCGTTCCAGCATCGGTGTCAGCTCTGTGACAGATACCTCTGCGGTAAACATTGTGTGCACAACAAAGAGTGCTCAGGTTGCAGCGGCAATCTGCAACGATATTACACTGGTGGCTCCGCAGTATGTTCAGGATGCCGTTGGCGTCGGTTCGATCAATACCATCGATACTGCAAAGGTTTATCCGAATCCTGTCGCTCCGAATATTCCGAAGAATACAGCTATCGGTCTTGCAGCAGGTTTTGCTTTGATCTGTGCGATCATCTTCCTGATCGATTTCTTTGATAACACCATCCGTGATTCTGATATAGTTGCTAACACCTATAAGAAGGCGATCATCGGTGAGATCCAGCAGTTTGGTTCTGATAAGAAAAAGAAGAAGAAGGATCAGGATGCGGAAGAGCATTTGAAGCTGACGGATAAATCCGTTCCGTTCTTCATCGTCGAGAGCTACAAGTCCATTCGTACTAATGTGACGTTCTCTCTGTCTACTGTAGAGAAGAAGGTATTTGCTATATCTTCCGCGAATCCCGGTGAGGGTAAGTCCACAACCTCCGCGAATATCGCCATTGCGCTGGCACAGGGCGGCAATAAGGTGCTGCTGATCGATGCGGATATGCGTAAGGCTGTACAGCATAAGATTTTCGGTCTGAAAAATAAGGTCGGTCTTTCCTCTGCGACCAGTAAGATGAAACCGTTCTCCGAGTGTATTCAGCGCAATGTCATGGAGAACCTGGACATAATGACCGCAGGTCCGGTTCCGCCGAACCCCTCTGAGCTGCTGGCATCTGCCGCGATGACCGAAATGCTTGAAAAGCTCAGCAAGGAATACGGTGTCATCCTGATCGATACACCGCCTGTCAATGTCGTAACCGATGCGATGGAGCTCGCCCAGAAGATTTCCGGTATCGTGCTGGTAGTTCGTTATGGTAAGACCACTAATGAAGATCTGGATGCAGCTGTTAAGAAGATGGAATTCGGTCAGATGAATCTGTTTGGTTTCATTCTGAACGGTGTTAAGACCGGTCACGGCGGTTACTATACGAAGTATAAGTACAAGTATAAGGATAAGTATTATTATAAGAAGGGCTATGGTTATGGCTACTACGGCGGCTATGGCGCAAAGCCTGAACTGAATGAGAATGAGGAGAATCAGGGAACGGATGCACAGACGCCCGTTCCGGCGTTGGCAGCCGAAAAAAAACACATCCGCAACAAAGCCAGACGCATCAAATGCACAAAAAAATGACTACTATTACTTTGCAGGTTAACGAATAAGGAAATGGAGTGACGATTCATGCTGACAGAGTATCATTGCCATATTCTTCCCGGGATTGATGACGGATCTGAAAGTCCGGAAATGTCTCAGAAAATGGTTGAAATCATGCAGTCACAGGGTGTCGGGAGAATCGTAGCAACGCCGCATTTCTATGCACATCGTGAAAAATCCGTTGCTGCGTTTCTGGAGAAACGTGACAATGCATTTGCTCAGATCAAGGACGTTCTGCAAATCAAGGATATCCGGCTTGCTGCGGAGGTTGCGATTGAGCACGGGCTATCCGAAATTCCCGGAATTGAGAAGCTCGCGATTCCCGGCACGAGAATTATTTTGCTGGAGCTTCCGTACCGTGACTATTCCCCCTGGATGGCAGAGGAAATTTACAATATTTCTGCTGAGTACAAGCTTAAGGTCATGCTCGCACATGTACACCGGTATCTGGATTATTACAGCAAGGATGAGATGGAAACGATTCTGTCAACGAAATCAATTTTGCAGATTAATAATGAAGCGTTTTCCAGCTGGGGTGAAAAGCGACTCGCAAAACGCATCATCAGCGAATACTCGAGATTTGCCTTTGGCAGTGATGCACATAATATCACTACACGGAAGCCGAACTGGGATCTGCTGCAAAAAAAGGTCAAGCCCGATGTACGTGAGGTTTCCGACGGAATCCTGGAACGCTATGCACTGTAATTCATAAAATACGGAATGAACCGCAGACTTTTGACAGTCTGCGGTTTTTTGTGCGGATAAGCATATACCTCCTGCACAATTATTTCTGGTGAAAATTGTTAAAAACAACAAAAATCATAGCAGCTTTCTGGTGACTGTTGACTTTAATACAGTGGTGTGCTATACTTAAGGTAAATAGGAGTTACAGTATAGCCTTATGTTATACTGCAAACTGCCTAAAGGAGAAGGAGTAAGAGTACAATGATAAACGGATTGTCAAAGGCAGACGTCGAAGAAAGCCGCAAGAAGTACGGCACGAACCAGCTGACAGAGATCCCCCCCGATCCACTTTGGAAAAAGATTCTCGAGGGATTCAAGGATCCGATGATTATGATCCTCTGCGCAGCACTGGTAGTACAGGTGATTCTGTTCTTCATGCACCAGGCGGAATGGTTTGAGCCGGTCGGTATTCTTGTGGCGATCGTGATTGCAAACGGCGTTGCCAGTGTCAGTGAGAACAAGCAGGAGGGTAAATCAGCCGCACTCCGCAAGGAGGAGGAAGCCAAGGAGATGACCAAGGCAGTCCGCGATGGTCAGCTTACCGAGCTGCATGTGAACGATGTTGTTGTCGGTGATATTGTCTATATCCAGGCAGGTGATAAGATCCCCGCTGACGGTACAATCTATGAGGGCACTCTCAAGATCGATCAGTCAGCCCTGAACGGTGAGACAGAGGAAGCTGTCAAGACCGTGAATACTGAAAGTGCAGAATTCAATAAGAAGGATCTGCTGAATCCCTACTATGTCTACCGCGGAACTGTTGTCTGCGGCGGTGAGGGCTACCTCCAGGTAGATACCGTCGGTGACAAGACACTGTTCGGTGAACTGGCACTTGAGGTTCAGGAAGACACCCGTGCAACGCCCCTGCAGGTGAAACTCGGCAAGCTGGCAAAGCAGATCTCGACCTTCGGTTATGTCGGCGCGATTGCGATAGTTGTCGGCATCCTGCTCAAGACCTTCATTTCCGGCTCCCTCCCGGCAGATGTTCCCGGCTGGATCCGTCTGATCCTCGATGCAATCACGGTTGCGGTAACCATCATCGTATGTGCAGTTCCGGAGGGTCTGCCGATGCTGACCTCCATCCTTCTGTCGTTCCAGAGTATCCGCATGGCAAAGGACAATGTCCTCGTCCACAAGATCAACGGTCTGGAAACTGCCGGCAGTATCGACCTGCTGTTCAGTGATAAGACCGGTACCATCACAGAGGGTAAGCTGTCCGTTGTTGAGGTGGCAACCGGTAATGTAACACATTTCACATCCCTGAACGATATGCCCGCTGAGCTCCAGCTCGACCTGATTACCGGTATCGGTGTCAATAACAGTTCGACTGTCAGCGGCGGTAAGGTCATCGGCGGTAACAGTACTGACCGTGCTCTGATGGCATTCATTGCAGCGGAGCATGCGGAGACTCGCATCAACAAGGATGAGGTCAAGGCTTTTGACCCGTTCGATTCCGCGAAGAAGTATTCCAGCGTTACAATTACCCGTGATGGTCAGACCGTAGTTTATGTCAAGGGCGCACCGGAGAAGATTCTGAACCGCTGCGAGAGCTTCGTAGACGAGAACGGCAATGTCAAGCCCCTGACCGAGCGCAATTATCTCCAGACCCATATCAACGAGCAGGCAGGACGTTCCATGCGTCTGCTGGCTGTTGCCAAGGGCGATTCTACCGATGAAGATGCCAAGCTGACCCTCGTCGGCATCATCAGCATCCGCGATGATGTCCGCAAGGAGGCAAAGGATGCCATCCACGAGGTGCAGGAGGCAGGTATTCAGGTGGTTATGGTAACCGGTGACCGCAAGGAGACCGCAGTTGCCATTGCTAAGGAGGCGGGCATCCTCACCCAACAGGATGATGTTGCCCTGACCTCCGCCGAACTCGCTGAGCTGTCTGACGATGAGGTGAAGAACATTCTTCCGCACCTCAAGGTCGTATCCAGAGCACTCCCGACGGACAAGAGCCGTCTGGTACGCATCGCGCAGTCGCTCGACCATGTTGTCGGTATGACCGGTGACGGTGTCAATGATTCTCCCGCACTGAAAAAGGCGGATGTTGGCTTTGCAATGGGCAGTGGTACAGAGGTTGCCAAGGAAGCAGGCGATATTACGATCCTCGACGATAATTTCTCCTCCATCGAGAAGGCAATCCTCTACGGTCGTACTATGTTCAAGAGCATCCGCAAGTTCCTGATCTTCCAGCTGACCGTCAA
>ONEQ01000119.1 GCA_900316885.1 uncultured Eubacteriales bacterium
TCGTATGCGCAGTCATGACAGGCATGAGCATGCCGTATTCCGCGGAGCTTGCGTACAGTCTGACGGCGTCTGCCGCCGAGGAGACCATCGCGGAGGCAGAGACGCTGAATGCAGACCGTGTCGTGGAGGGGGATCTTCTCATCCAGAATGATCTGGATCTGAACGGCTTTTCGCTGACCGTCAAGGGCAATGGCTTTGTCGAGGCGGGTGCGGTCAGCATCGGCAGCGGCACCATGCATGTCACAGGCGACTTCCTGATGCGTCCCGGCAGAACCGGCTGGAGCTACGGTGAGCTGCGGTTCACCGAGGACGATGGTGTGCTGGATGTGGACGGCAGTGTGGAATTTGCCACCAAATGCGAAACGGCAGCCTACCAGAATACCGGCAGACTGCGCGTCGGGCAGGATCTGCGTGTCTGGAGCTTCAACACCGTCAGCCGGGGCTATGCGCCGGGCGGCACACACGTCACGGAATTCAAGGGCGAGGTACAGCATGCGGTAGAGGTCACCACCAATACGCGCAATTATCTGCATCAGGTCGAGGTCACGGACGGGGGCTCTCTGTATCTGACAGGCGGTACGACGGGCTTCACACTGCTGTCCGATGCGCGTATTGCGGAGGGCAGCAAGATCGCCGGCGATCACGATCTGATCCTGAACGGCAACAAGCTCACCTTCGAGGGCGATTTCACGCAGGAGGGCGAGATGACGGTCGATGTCAAGGGAAGCGCCATTGAGATGCAGGGCACCTACTTCCAGAGCACCGGCGTGCTGAACATCGAGGACGGCACCGTGCATATCGCGGGGGACTATGAGCTGCGCCCCGGCAGGACCGGCTGGGGCTCCGGCGAGCTGCGGATCACAGACGACAAGGGCTTGCTGGATGTGGACGGCAGCGTGGAGCTTGCTACCCGTCTGGAGGTATCCGGGTATCAGAACGCCGGCAGACTGCGCATCGGCAAGGATCTGCACATCTGGAGCTACAACGGCAGTTGTCAGTGCTATGCGCCTTACGGCACCCATGTCACGGAATTCAAGGGAGAAGGGCAGCATGAGGTGGATATCGCTGCCAACCATCTCAATTATCTCGACCGCGTCGAGGTCACCGGCGGCGGATCGCTGTATCTCACGGGACAGACCATGGGCTTCACGCTGCTGTCCGATGCGAGAATTGCCGGCGGCAGTACGCTCAGGGGCGATCACAATCTGGTTCTGAACGGCAACAAGGTCACGGTCGAGGGCGATCTCACTCAGGAGGGCTCGCTGGCAGTCGATGTCACGGGCAGTACACTGGAGATTCAGGGCAACTACTTCCAGGGCACCGGCGTGCTGAACGTCGCAGACGGCTCGGTGCATATCGGCGGCGACTATGAACTGCGTCCCGGCAGAACCGGCTGGGGCACCGGCGAGCTGCGGATCACGGACGATAAGGGCTTGCTGGATGTGGACGGCAGTGTGGAGCTTGCCACCCAGCTGGAGGCATCCGGGTATCAGAATGCCGGCAGACTGCGCATCGGCAAGGATCTGCACATCTGGAGCTACAACGGCTGCTGTCAGTGCTATGCCCCCACCGGCACCCATGTCACGGAATTCAAGGGAAGTGTGCAGCACGATGTGGAAATCGCCGCCAATCATCTGAATTACATTGACCGCGTCGAGGTCACGGACGGCGGTTCGCTGTATCTCACGGGAGCTACCTCGGGCTTCACGCTGCTGTCCGATGCGGTTTTTGCCGAGGGCAGCCAGATTGTGGGCAAGCGCGACCTGAACCTGAACGGTCACACCGTTCTGACAGAGGGCGATTTCCGGCAGGCGGGTGAAATGACCGTCAACCTCGCCGGCAGCAAAATGCAGATCAACGGCAACTACTGGCAGGATACCGGCGTGCTGGACATCGGCAGCGGCACGATGCATATCATGGGCGATTACGAGCTGCGTCCCGGCAGAACCGGCTGGGGCAGCGGTGAGCTGCGCATGGCGGAAGCCGCAGGCGTGCTGGATGTGGACGGCAGCGTGGAGATCGGCACGACCGTGGAAGCATCCGCGCATCAGAATAACGGCAAACTGCGTGTCGGCAAGGATCTGCGCGTGTGGAGCTTCAACGGCAGCACGCAGGGCTATGCGCCGTTTGAAAACCATATCACGGAATTCAAGGGCGCCGGTCAGCATGAGGTGGAGCTCTATGCGACCAATCTCAATTACCTCGATCAGGTCGAGGTCACGGGCGGCGGTTCGCTGGCTCTCATCGGACCCACCTCCGGCTTTACCATGCTGACCGATGCCCGCTTTGCAGGCGGCAGCATCCTGCACGGCGAACGCCCCTTCAAGCTCAACGGCAACACCGTGACAGTGGAGGGCGATTTTAAGCAGGACGGCGCACTGACCGTCGATCTGACGGGCGGCAAGCTGAATGTCGCAGGGGATTACTGGCAGAATACCGGCACGCTGGAGATCGGCAGCGGAACCCTGAACATTGCCGGCAACTACGAGCTGCGTCCCGGCAGCAGCGGCTGGAGCAGCGGCAGCCTGCACATGACCGACAAGCAGGGCGCCCTGATCGTGGGCGGCAGCGCGGAGCTTGCCTCCACGCAGGATGATTACACCCAGCTCACAGCCGGAACCGTCAGCATCGGCAAGGATCTGCGTGTCTGGAGCTTCAACGGCACTTCCGTGAGCTATCCGGCACGGGAGGATCATATCACCGAATTCCGCGGCGGCGCGGAGCATGAGGTCGCCTTCTACAAAGCCGGTCCGAACTATCTGAATGACGTGAAGCTGGGGCTGGGCGACAGCATCACATTCACGGAGCATTTTGGTGAGATCGCCGCCGATGCCGATTCGGCAGTCACGGTGGATCCGGAAACGATCGCCGCTGCCGAGGGCAGGACGGTCAAGGGCATCGCTGCCGGCGCGGGAACCATGACGCTGAAAACCGGCGACGATACGGCGGACAAGGCGCTCGTGGTCGGTGATTCCGAGACGGAGGCAGTCTTTGCCGGCGCATCTCCCGCGGAGGATCCGCTGACCGTGCGGCTGAACGCTTCCGCGCAGCTCAAGCCCGGTCAGGCAGCGGAGATCCCGGTCACGATCGGCGGCAAAATCCCCGAAGGGGCGTGGATGGCATTTGTTCCGTCCGGTGCGGCGCATACCGTGCAGGCGGGTCTGGATGCCAAGGGCGAAGCGGTGCAGCTTGTGAAGATCACGGGCGAGACCGTGACGATGACAGCTCCGGAAACGGCGGGTCTGTATGACATCCGCGTCTACGACGGTGAGGATCCCGCGGCGGCAAATGAGATCGCCTACCAGATCATCCGTGTCGGGGACAGTGCGGCGGAGCCTGCCAAGCCGCTTCTGGGCGATGTGAACCTGAACGGCATTGTTAATGCGGAGGATGCGACGGCATTGCTGATCGCTGCCGCAAAGCTGGGAACCGGTCAGCCCTCCGGTCTGTCGCCGGTACAGGAATCGGTTGCCGATGTGGACGGCAGCAAGGTCATCAACGCGAATGACGCCACCGCCATCCTGCGGTATGCCGCAGCACGCGGCACCGCCAATGCAGGGAGTATCACGGATTATGTATAAGCGCTCCTCTGAAAACAGCGGTGCATTATATTACATCAGCCTGATCCTTCTGACCTTCTGCTTTGCCCTGATGCCGTTGCTTACTGCGGCGATCATGTACTGTCTCTACCGGAGACTCTCGCATCTGATTCAGTAATTCACTATCCACAACTTAAGCTCTGAGCCGCCCCACCCCCAACCCCCTCCCCAGAGGGGAGGGGGCTATATATGGGGGCTTCGCCCCCAAACCCCTTGGCGGGGCTTGCGCCCCAAGCACCTTAAGTTGTGGACAGTGTCAGCAATTATGTAATATATCCTCATTCTTCAAGAATGAGGATATATTTTTGTGCCATATGCTGCTTTTCAAAAATTTTGTCAAATCAGGTGGGTATAATTCCCGCGATCTGCAACTAAGGGAATAGAAAGACAAGGCGGCGCTGAACAGCATCAATGCGGTGGATCCTGCGGCGATGAAGGTCAAGGCAGAATCCGACGCGCCCGCACCGGGTTTCTGGACATCCGAGGCAAAGGAGCAGACAGCTTCGCTGCCGGAGAGCGTGCAGAATGCCATCAGCGGCATGACCGGCGTCAGCTATTCTCCGATCGCAGTGCTGGGTACGCAGATCGTAGCTGGCAAGAAAACTACTGCATCCTTGCTTATGGAAAGACTGTCACCGCAGAGCCCGTGACCGGTCTGTATGTGCTCTACGTCTATGAGAAAACCGACGGCACCGCTGAGGTAAATGCCGTATCCGCGCTGGATCTGGCTGCGTATGTGACGGCGGCAAAGACCTTTTTTGCGCCGGTGGAGGAGCTCGGCGCAATGGCGAAGATCGACTACGAGAAGAAGAACGGAGTTGCCTGCTATGCAGCGGAATCGGTTCTGAACGAGGCAGGCACGGAGGTGACCGTCAAGCTGACCGATGCAGACGGAAAGCTGCTGGATACCTACACCATCGACCCGTACACCGGCGAGGGCAAGTCCGCATCCGGCGCAGAAATCAGTCTCCCGCAGACCGGCAACACCTCTCCCCGCGCAGCAGCGGCGGCATCCGGTGCGGTGCTGATGGCACTGGCAGGTCTGTTCACGGCAATCCGATCCGGGATGTTCCGGTTTGAAAAGCGCATCCGGTAATTTTTCTGTACTCCTGTCCGCTGCGGCTTGCTTTTTTGGGCAGAACATGCTATACTAGAAAAGGAAAGCCCCGCGATTTTGGACGCAAAGGAGTGACGGACATGCTCAAACGACGGATACTGGCAGTTTTCGCGGCATTGTCGATGCTGCCGTTTACCGGCTGCGAGGAGACGCAGACCCTGCAGAAGGGCTCCACGCTCACAGTGGATCTGACCACCGGCTATCTGGCGGAGCCGTTCGAGATGCGCGGCGGCGCGATGGAACCGCTGTTCGCCGTAAGCTCCGGTGTGATTGCGGAAAAGGAGGGCAGCCGGAAAATCCGGTTCTTCCTCTACCAGCCGGAAACGGACGAATACCGGGAATTCCAGCTTCGCCGCCGCGAGGTGCCGAGCTTCATGGGCGAGCTCCCGGACGGGCGGTTCATCTTCCTCTACAATGATTCCGTGGCTAGGGAAAGCGGTCTGGACATCGGTGACGGCGTCCACCGGACGGCGGAGATCTTCGACGCCGACCTGCAATTTGCCGAGACATTCGCCCTCCCGCCGGAGATGCCCGCCGGGTGCATTTCCCGCGATTCGATCGCGATGGACCGGGACGGGAACTGGGTGTTCACCGGGAACAGCGACACGCATTTTTCCGTGCGCGGCGGTGTCCCGAAAACCGAGGGACTCACCACCGGCTACTACGTCCTGAACCCCGATTTCACCCCGAAGGCAGAGCTGCATCTGGGCGATTGCCAGCCGATGGGATTCGTCCCGGGCGCATCGGGGAAGCTCTACGGCATCTCCGGCACGGAGGGGAAGGGCATGAGCCTGTGCAGCATCGACTGCGGAAGCGGCACCGCCGAGGTGATCGAGCAGGCGATCCCCACGGATACACGCAGCCTGATGACCGGGCGGGAGCATGAGCTCTGCTATGCGGTAGAATCGGGTATCTATAGCTGGGATCCGGGCGAAAAGCCGGCGCTGCTCGTGGATTTCGTGAACTCCGATCTTGCCGACTGCGACTGCGGCTGGGGCGGATATTCGCTCCCGGACGGGTCGTATCTGGTCTATTGCAGCGATCAGGACAGCTACCAGGCGGATTACCGCCGCCTGCTGCCGCGTCCGGCGGATTCGCTTGCCGGGACGCAGATCGTGACCCTTGCGGGCGTGAACATCAACCGCCGCCTGATGAAGGATGTCACGGATTACAACCACTCCCAGCAGGCGGCACGCATCGTCATCAAGGACTACGGCAAGGAATGGGTCATGACCACGGATGACCAGAGCGTCCGGGCGGAATACGCGGCAGCGCAGCGCGAATGGCGGGATGCCGTGATCGACTACACGCCCGCGGTCGAGGCGTTCAAGTCCGATCTGCTCACGGGCACGGTGCCGGATATTCTGTGCATGGATGCGGTGTCGTATCCGGTGATCTCGAACAAGGGGCTCCTGTGCGACCTGATGCCGCTGCTGCGGGCGGATCCGCGGTTCGAGGAGGAGCGGTACATGGACAACATCCTCGACGGACTCAAGCGCGGCGATCATCTCGAGCGTATCGGCTTTTCGTTCACCGTGGACACGATGGCGGCGAAAACGCAGTTCGTGGGCGAGGCACAGCAGCGCTCGGCGGATGCCTATCTGGAGATGCTCCGCAGCGCATCGGGCACGATGCAGTATCTCCCGGAAAACAGCCGGGAATCGCTGATTCAGACGTTCCTCGTCAAGGGGCAGGGCTCGTTCATCGACCGCGCATCGATGACGTGCAGCTTCAACAGCCCCGCATTCATCGACCTGCTGGAGATGGTGAACGCCGTGAAGCCCGCGGATCGTCTGTACAATGCCGATGCGGACTACGCCGCCGCGCTGGAATACGGCTGGAACTATTCGGAGGATCACACGCTTTTGTGTCCGCTGGAGATTGTCATGCCGTACCAGTTCCATGAGACGCATTTCCGGGATTTCCGCAAGGCGGACATCACGCTCGTGGGCTACCCGGAGGCAGGGGAGGGCAACGGCGGCATGTTCCGGATGGAATACACCGTGTCGCTGACCTCGCAGAGCGCCTGCGGTGACTATGTGCTGGATTTCATCCTGCGCGAGCTCAGCCCGAAACGCCAGAGCCAGTACTGCGTGGAAACGCGGAACACCGTGAGTCTCCCGCTGCTGCGGGACATGCTGGAAAACTCGATGCTTGGCGCATCCCGCGGCTACCACGCCGGCGGCAACATGACGACGCAGGAGGTGGACGTGCTCAAGGACTACCTGTCGAACGTGCGCACCTACGAGGAGCTTGACCCGAATGTGACCGAGGTGATCCTCGAGGAATCGGGGAAGTATTTCGCCGGCGACTGCGATGCCGCCTACGCCGCCCGTTCCATCCAGAGCCGCGTGAGCCTGTACCTCGCGGAGCAAAGCTGAAAAAACCCCTGCATGAAA
>ONEQ01000140.1 GCA_900316885.1 uncultured Eubacteriales bacterium
CGTTTCGCCCTCCTTCATCTTCCGCGCCGTCACGGGCGTGACCGCGGTGAGATCGCCCCGGCGGGCGAACAGGGCGGAGACGATCGCGCCGATGCCGGCGCCGGAGGGCCCGGAGAGGACCAGGACTTTCTTGCTCATGCTGTTTCTCCTTTTTGCAGTTTTTTCTTTACCCATAGAGTATCACGCCGCGGCCCGCTTCGCAAGCCCCGGATTGAAAAAGACGATACGGGTTGACAACTGTAGTCTCGTGTGATATAAATAATGAGACGACGGCTGTAGTCCAATTGGGCGAAGCAAAAGCGGCACTTGACCGCGGAGGGCGATCCATATTATAATACCCTGATCCAATGTCGATCTGCGGCGGTGCTCCGCCGTCCGGATAACCATGTGATACGAGGAACTGTCTATGAATGAAACTGATCTGAATCTCGACCCCATCCTGAGCGAGGACTGGAGCGAGACGCCGCAGCAGAACGAGCCGGACGGCACGCCCCGTCCGCGCCGGAAGAGCGCGGCGGAGGGAGATACCCGGAATCGTCCGGAGAAAAAACGCCCGGCACAGGGGGAAGCGGCAGCTTCGGCGCGCCCGCGCAAAAGGCGCACGGATCGGCGGCATCCGCTCCTGGGTGTGCTGCTGACGGCGCTGTTCGTGTGCTGCCTGGTCTTTTCGGCGCTGAACCTGCACCCCGGCTTTTTAACGAGTGCGAGCAAGGCGAGTCAGGCGGCCGCCGCCCCGGTCGTGACGCCGGAGCCCGTCGTCCCCGCGACGCCGGAGCCGACGCCCGAGCAGGCCGTGATCCCCGTTGAACCGACGCCCAGCCCGGAGCCGACGCCCGAACCCACGCCCGAGCCGGTGCACTACAGCATCCCGGAAAACGCCCTGGTTGCTCCGGCCCCGCAGGAGAGCGGCTACGGCGAGGTCAGCAACGACGACGCCTACGCCGTGCTCGACGTGATCCAGCGTGCGCGCGACTACGGTCTGCTGGGCCCGGACGAGCGCACGGTCTTTGATCCGAACGCCAATTTCTACCGCGGCGGCGACGCGAAGAGCATCCGCTACTACCTGGATGAGACGATCCTCGCCATCGCGAAAACGGTCGATGCGAAGGATGTCCGCACGAGCAAGCACTCTCAGCGTGTATCCGAGTATTCCAAGATGATCGCGCTCGAGTACGGCTTTACCGAGGAGGAGGCGGAGAACCTGCGTCATGCGGCGCTCCTGCACGATATTGGCAAGATTGCCATCCCGGATTCCGTGCTGAACAAGCCGGCGCGTCTGACGGATGAGGAGTATGCGATCATGAAAACGCATGTCACCCGCGGCGCGGAGATTCTCAAGGATTTCACGCTCATCGACCATGTGGTCGAGGGTGCGCGGTATCATCATGAGCGCTATGACGGCCGCGGCTATCCGGACGGCTTGAAGGGCGAGGAGATTCCGCTGTATGGCAGAATCATCTCCATTGCGGATGCGTTCGATGCCATGACCGCGAACCGTGTCTACCGCAAGAAGCAGGATTTCGGCTATGTCATGGGCGAGCTCCACAAGGGCAGGGGAACGCAGTTTGACCCCGAGCTGCTGGATATTTTCCTGAAGCTCATCGACGACAAGAAGATCGACATCGACGCGCTCTATGAGGGCGCAGAAACGCCGCCGGAGGAGCAGACGAAACCGGAATCCGGCACGGAGGAGGCGAAGAAGGCATGAACAGGGAGGTACAGAATATCATCTGCGCCGTGATTGCGGCAGTGGTGGCAATCGGGCTGTTCTGCGGCGCTTTCTATCGCTATTCACCGGACTACTGGGAAAAAAAGCACATCACCGCTGCTGTTGTCTGCAACGGCGACAAGAGTGCCCCCTATACGGCAAACTTCGTCCAGGGAGCCGAGCAGATGTGGAGTTCCGGTTCAGCCGCAGGCACGACCATGACCTGCTACAACATTCCCCTCGACCGTGCGGAGGCAGTTCTGACAAACCTGGCAGAGGACGGCACGAATCTGATCATCACCAATTCGTATGAGTACGGTGAAATCGCCAAGCGTGTGGCGGAGCGCTATCCGGACATCCAGTTCTGCTGCGCGACATGCGACAACGCCGATCCGTCCGTGCCGAATTATCACACCTTCATGGGCGAGATTTCGCAGGGACTCTACGTCAGCGGTGTGGTGGCAGGTGCCAAGCTCAGCGAAATGATCGAGCAGGGGATCATCACCCCGGAACAGGCGGTGGTCGGCTATGTTGCGGCATATCCGCAGGCGGAGACGATCTCCGGCTATACGGCTTTCCTGCTGGGCGTGCGCTCCCAGTGCGAGACGGCTGTGATGCGGGTGAAATACGTCCATACCTGGTCGAATTACGCGCTTGAGAAGAAGACTGCCGAGGAACTGATTGCCGAGGGCTGCGTTGTGATCTCGCATGACACGGATACCGCCGGTTCCGCGATTGCGTGTGAAAATGCGGAGATGCCCTATCCGGTGTACCACGTCGGCTACAATCAGGATATGGTCAGTGTGGCGCCTACAGCTGCGCTGATCGGAACCCGCGTGGACTGGAGCCTGTACATGGCAGCCGCAGCGGAAGCAGTATGGCAGGGTGAACCGATCGAATCGCATGTCAAGGGCAAGGTGTTTGTCAATGATGCATCGGGCGGACTTGCCGAGGGCTGGGTGCGGATGTTTGATCTGAACAGCGTGGCAGCTTCTCCCGGTATGGAGGAACTGATCGCGGACACAGTCACCGGTCTGAAGCAGGGGAGGATCCAGATCTTCCAGGGCGATTATACCGGCGTGGACCCGGAGAATCCCAGTGATACCTGTGATCTGAACAAGGCGTATGTCGAGCATGCACAGCGCTCGGCGCCTTCGTTCCACTACGTCCTGCGGGATGTGATTACTGTTGAAGAATGAACCTGACCCCGGCGTGAGCCGGGGTCTTTTTGCGGGTGAATTGACATTTTCCGCGCAGTATGGTATACTAAAAGAGAATCTATTCTCAGAAAGGAAACTGCCCTATGAAGATCACAACACTGCATCTCGGTTCCCTCGGCACGAACTGCTATCTCGTCCCGTCCGGGGAGAACCGCTGCATTATCATCGATATTGGTGACGGCGCCGCAAAGCTCCGGGAAACGCTGGAATCCCGCAGCCTGACCCCCGAAGCTATCCTCCTCACCCACGGGCACTATGACCATGTGGGCGGTGTCGAGGAGATCCGCAGCCATTATCAGATTCCCGTTTACATCCACACCGCCGACGAGAAATGTCTCCGCAGCGGGCAGGCAAACCTTGCCTATCAGCTCACGGACAAGGCGTTCATCCCGGTGAAGGAATACCAGACCGTGCAGGACGGCGATGTGCTGCACATCGGGTCGCTGGAGATCACCGTCATCCATACCCCCGGGCATACCCCCGGCGGCGTGTGCTATCAGATCGGGGATGCCCTGTTCACGGGGGATACCCTCTTTGCCGGCGGCATCGGGCGCATCGATCTGGGCGGCAACGCGCAGGAGATGCGTGCCTCGCTGGAGCGGCTGTCCAACCTCTGCGGGGACTATGAGGTGTATCCCGGTCACATGGGAAGCTCCTCGCTCGATTTTGAGCGGGAGCACAATCCTTACATGGGAGGCGGCATATGAATACAGACTGGATGGAAGAAGACTTGACGCCAGGCGAAGCCGATCAGATGCAGACGTGTAACGTCATCTACGGTGTAGACAGTGCTTATGATTGCTGGTATGAGGTCGAAAACCTTGTCAGGCTCTTCCTGGGCGGTATGTGCTGCGGCTATGGCTATAAGATCTTCAGGGATGAGGAAAGCCGGGAGGCGGACGGCAAGCTGTCAGAACACCATAAGCCGAAGTCACAGAGCGATAACTACGTTCTCGTGGAGATCACCGACCGGCTGCATACAGAGGTGAAGCTGTGCAAGAAGAAAATGGCAGAGCGCACCGCCCCTCTGCCGGAGGAACGTAGCAAGGATGCGGTGGAATATGCGCTCTGCTCTCTTTTGTATGATGCGCTGCACGAGGTTTCCGGCTATACCCCGCCGTGGGGGATGCTGACCGGTGTCCGTCCCGTGCAGAAGGTTGTACAGCTTCTGGATGCAGGCAAAACGCCGGAGGAGGCGGCTGCCATATTACAGGAGAAATACCGCATTTCCGACGATCGCATGAAGATGGCGGCTGATACGGCACGGGTGCAGTATCCGCTGCTGCCGCACGATCCCCGTGAGATCAGCTTCTATGTGTCGATCCCGTTCTGTCCGACGCGGTGCAGCTACTGCTCGTTCATTTCGCAGCCGATGGACAAGATCGAAAAGATGGTGCCTGTTTATATCGAAAAGCTCTGCGAGGAGATCGCCTGGTACGGGGCACTCATCCGCAGGCACGGTCTGCGCGTGACGTCGGTGTACATCGGCGGCGGCACGCCGACCGCCATTACCGCCGAGCAGCTCCGTACCGTGATGCAGGCAATTGCAGATCACATTGACATGACCGAAACCTGTGAGTATACCGTAGAAGCCGGACGCGCCGATACGATCACGGAGGACAAGCTCCGCGTCATCAGGGAGATGGGTGCAAAGCGTATTTCCGTCAATCCCCAGACCATGCAGGACAGCGTGCTCGAAGCCATCGGCAGACGGCACACGGCACAGCAGGTTGTGGATGCGTTCAAGCTGGCGCGGTCGCTGGGGTTCGAGGACATCAACATGGATCTGATCGCAGGGCTCCCGACGGACACCTACGAGGGCTTTGCAGATACGCTCCGGCAGGTCATGGAACTGGATCCCGACAGCATCACCGTGCATACGCTCACGATCAAGCGTGCAGGCGGACTGTACTTCAAGGATCAGAAATGGATGCAGAATCTGGAGATCAGCGACATTGAGCGGATGGCGGCGCTGTCTGCCGAGCTGCTCCCCGCCGGGGGCTGGCAGCCCTACTATCTTTACCGGCAGAAGAACACACGCGGCAATCTGGAGAATGTGGGCTATGCCAAGCCCGGCAAGGAGAATCTCTACAACATCCTCATCATGGACGAGACACAGACGATACTCGCCGCCGGCTGTGCGGCATCCACGAAGCTTGTGGCGCCGGGCGGTGACATCACGCGGGTGATGAATTATAAGCTGCCCGACGGATACATCAAGCAGTTTGACACCATGATGGAAAAGAAACATACGATTTGCGTTTTTTTTGAGAAGCGGAAATTTTAAGCAGCATCCCGGCATCTGCCGGGATGCTTATTTTGTAAACATTTCTTTTCAAACCTGACAATTCCATTGACAATATGACAAAAATGTGGTATAATGTTGTACAGAATGACTATGGTTCCGAAAGGAGGAGATTGTATGGAGAAGCGTGAATATTCGATCTATGTTGTCATATCCAGGACCGGAACGCTGCTGTCCCGTGTGATCGGCATGATCAGCGGCGGGGTGTATAACCATGCATCCCTGAGTCTGGACGAAAGCCTGAGCGTGATGTATTCCTTCGGCAGACTGAATGCCTATAATCCGGTTGTAGGCGGTTTGGTCAAGGAAAGCCCGTTTTTCGGGACATTCAAGCGTTTTCATGGAACCGAGGTGATCGTATACCGTGTCCCGGTCACCCGTCAGCAGAAGGAAGCGCTGGAGACGTGTCTGCATGAGATGTATGCGGAACGCCGGCGGTACGGTTATAATTTCCTGGGATTGCTTGCAGCGGCATTCGGCATCTACTGGCAGCGTGAGAACCGCTATTATTGTTCGGAATTTGTGCGGGATGTGCTGGGATGGTATTCTGTTCTGGATGCCAAGCGGTATTACGGGATCATCAAGCCGGAGGATTTTGCGGCGATCCCGGGCGCGGAGCCTGTTTACCGCGGCAATCTGCGGAAATATGCAATCGGCTATCAGCGGATGCTGCCGCGGGTCAGATTATGCTGAAACTGATTTTGTGGGTGGTCCTGCAGATTCTGTGGTGTCTGCCGCAGAATCTGGCAGGATTCTGCCTGTATCTCGCCCACCGGCGCTCGGAGCATACGGTATTCCACGGTGCAGTGGTCACGGCTTGGAAATTCCGCGGCTGTGCATCGGTGGGATGCTTTATCTTCATGGAGGAGCGTGCGATGCATGACCGGAGGCTGCTGGTGCATGAATTCGGGCATACGCTCCAGTCCGCGCTGCTGGGCTGGCTGTATCTGCCGGTGATCTGGCTGCCGTCCGTGATCTGGTTTTCTGTGCCGGCACTGCGGAAATGGCGGCGGGAAACGGGCTATTCGTATTATAATTTCTACACCGA
>ONEQ01000135.1 GCA_900316885.1 uncultured Eubacteriales bacterium
GTGGTAATAGTTCCATCATAAGTAGCGACCAGTCTTGCAGGATGCTCTGAACCTGTAGTTGTGCTTTCAGCTTCATAAGTAAGTGTAGGTGTTGCAACAACAGTAGACTCAACCATCCATTTTGCTGGTTCTTTAACAGTATCACTCTTTGTTGCATCAACAGCATAGACCTCAGTTGTTTGGTTATTTGCATCTGTTGTATTTGTTGTAATCAGAGCCTTTGTCAGAACGCCGTTATATCCCTGATCTGCCAGAGTATTCAATGTAGTGTCATTGAGAGCAACCTTGTAGTAATTCGTTCCATCAAAGTAGTACCCGGAATAGGTGTAGGTTTCGGTTGTGTTACCAGTAGTAGTACTATTATCCTTTGTGATGGATCTGCGGAAAATATACAGACCCGTTCCGGCAGGTGCAAACAGGGTACCTTCCGCGCTCTCACCAGCAGCAGTTGCAATCTCAGAAGCCGGAACCTGTGTCAGAGACGGAACAGTTGAAGTCTTTGTTGTACCGTCCACATTGATTGTCAGTCTGCCGACCTTGGCAACATCCGTGTCATTGTTGGTGTATGCGAGTACAGAGCCTGCCATGATCGCAGTCACTTCATCCGCACTGTATGTAACAGCGCCTGTAGTACTGTCTGTGGAAGAAGAATACTGTGTGCCCAGCTTAACAGCAGTAGCAGGAACGGCTGCTGTTGTCTTCAGGTCATCACCCTCCGCTTCATTCATAACAGTAATCTTACTGGAAATTGATTGCTTGACCAGCGCATCCACATTACCGGTGTTAACAGCGAATACATCCTTGTTTACTTCCTGACCAGGAACCCACTCCTCCGGCGGTGTGAACGTCTCGGCGATGGTAACATTGTACTCTGCCTTTGCGCTCAATCGGTTCGTAACCTCATCCTTGGACGTGAACCACGCGAACGTCGATCCAGCGACCATAACGCCTGCCACAACAACTGCACCGACCAGAACTCTGCGCTCTCTTGCATTTTTCTTTTTTTTCATCATTACTACCTCCTATTCTTGGATCTCATTTGTTGTATTTGCTGCTTGTTCTTCATTTTCTTCCTTCATCTCAAAATAGCGCCGCATCAAACCAAAGAACACAAAAACCAGTATCAGCAGCGGAACCATATAATACCACCGCAGCTGTACGAACCGGATCACCAGACCCAGCTTCGGCAATGAGAGCTTCACAACTCCGATCACACGGTTCTCATCAATTAAAAACGAGTCCGCACTGTCGTTCGCGTCACCCTTTGTCCGAAAACAGGTCACGCCCGTTCCCTGATAATCTGATAGCTTTTCTGTCACTCTGTGCGTCAGATATGCATCACTGCCCGATGAAGGATTGAACGTGATGACATCCCCCGCTTGAATCGCCTCCGCTGCACATCGCTTTACAAATACCATGTCTCCGCTTCGGAAGGCAGGTGCCATGGAATCCGTCAGCACTACGTAATAGCGGTACCCGAACAGCGACTTATCCGGGCTTCTGTCCGCTGCAAAGAATGCCGCTGCTATGATTATCATCGCAGCCAGCAAATAGATAAACACCGAACGGATTATTGAAAAAATCCGATATCCTTTACTCTCCTCTGCAGTCGATTTTTCCTGAGGTGTCTCGTCCACGATGCGGCAACACTCCCTTTCTGATGTTTTGGTCTGGTTGTACGATTCCGTTCTGGTTTTCCGCATCGATGTTGTACTAAACCAAAAAGTGGAACGTATCGTGTTGATTTTTTGACCATACTATATTATACCATAAGCGTTAGCCTATGTCAATAATCGGTTTACAGTTTTGGTCAAGATGCTAACACTTTTCTTCTTGCCCGTCCATTTTTTATATCGTTTAACATACGCAATTATGTTCTCTTTGATAATACAGTATAATAATATAGGGTAAAAAATTTCCCCTTTAAAGCAGATAATCAAACAGCTTGAGATACAAAAATCCATATCCAATCCGGCAGCAGCAATACCCTGACAGACAAAAAATCCCCCATTGCCGAAACAATGGGGGATTTTGATTTGTCAGAACAAAGGCAGATTAGCCGAGCTCTGCGAAGTACTTGATGGTGCGAACCATCTGAGAGGTGTAGGAGTTCTCGTTGTCATACCAGGAAACAACCTGAACCTCGTACAGACCGTTGCCGATCTCGGAAACCATGGTCTGGGTAGCATCGAACAGAGAACCGAACTTCATGCCGATAACGTCAGAAGATACGATCGGATCCTCGTTGTAGCCGAAGGACTCAGAAGTTGCTGCCTTCATAGCTGCGTTGATGCCGTCAGCAGTTACATTGTCACCCTTAACAACAGCAGTCAGGATGGTGGTGGAACCAGTCGGAACCGGTACACGCTGTGCAGAACCGATGAGCTTGCCGTTCAGCTCCGGAATTACCAGACCGATTGCCTTTGCAGCACCGGTGGAGTTCGGAACGATGTTAGCAGCGCCTGCACGAGCTCTTCTCATATCGCCCTTTCTGTGCGGGCCATCGAGGATCATCTGATCGCCGGTGTAAGCGTGGATGGTGCTCATGATACCGGACTGGATCGGAGCATAGTCGTTCAGAGCCTTAGCCATCGGAGCCAGGCAGTTGGTGGTGCAGGATGCAGCAGAGATGATCTTGTCATCCTTGGTCAGGGTCTTCTCGTTTACAGAGAATACGATGGTCGGCAGATCCTTGCCAGCCGGTGCAGAGATAACAACCTTCTTAGCACCTGCATCGATGTGAGCCTGTGCCTTGTCCTTGGAGCAGTAGAAACCGGTGCACTCCAGAACAACGTCAACACCGATCTCGCCCCACGGCAGCTCAGCAGCGTTAGCCATAGCGTAGATCTTCAGGGTCTTGCCGTCTACAGTGATCGTACCAGCCTCGTCATCAGCAGTTACAGTGTGCAGATTCTCACCGATCTTGCCGCAGTAGCCGCCCTGAGCGGTATCGAACTTCAGCAGGTTAGCGAGCATGGAAGGCTTGGTCAGGTCGTTGATTGCAACTACCTCATAGCCAGCTGCACCGAACATCTGACGGAAAGCCAGACGACCGATTCTACCAAAACCATTAATAGCAACTTTTACAGACATTGGAATATACCTCCTAAATTTTTATATTTTTATTTTACACCTTTTTCAGGAAAATTGCAAGGGCTTTGATAGTAAATTATCAATTTTTTTACAAAACAAAGCATTTTCGGCGCTTGCAACAAAATTTTCTGTTCATAACTAGGCAATCAGTACAATACTTTTGAGAATACTGTCGAATTGTGTCCGTATGGGTTTACATTTCGCGAAAAAAAGGATATAATAATAGCAGGATAAGCAACCGTGCCGAAAGGAGGACTTCTGTGAATCTCGGCTCATTGGAAATGCTCAAGCGGCTCTATGCCGGCAGCGAGGACTGGATCATGATCGCGGACGAGAACTGGAATATTGTCTGGAATTCGCGGGATACGATCATTCCGGATCCGCAGCGGACACTGATTCTGACCGCAGACTGGTGGGAAAACACGATCCGCCCTTTCACCTGCGGAAACGCCCTGTATCACTGTTATATCCATTGCAGCCGCGAGGATGGTCTGCGCGTGCTCCGGTTCCAGCCGGCACTCAGCGGCGTATTTGATTTCACCGTTGTCACCGACATCGTACAGGCGATGGTATCCACCTGTACGGCGCTTTACCATGCGCTGGACGATGACAGCGCCCGGGACTGCCGTCCCTACCTGAACACGCTGATGGGAAATATCCTGCGGATTTACCGGATGATGTTCATTGAGCAGCAGATCCGGCACGGCGCCAATCAGGAATGGGAATCCGTAACCCTCGGAATCCAGTCCGTTCTCCAGCCGATCACGGACAAGGTGCAGGGACTGATGCGGCAGTTTGCACGGGTTCAGTACGAATGCGGCGAGCCGATTATGTATGCCAAGGGGGATCCCAAGGGCTTCCGTGCTGCAATTCTCTCTGCCATGCTGCTCTGCATCCGTATGCCGGAAATGGAGCAGGATATTCGTATCACGCTCCATCGTGAGGAAAAGCATGCCATCCTGTGCTTCACGGCAAGCCCCGAGTCGGAGCCGCGCCGTAATATGGAGGAACAGTGCCGGAATTTCGGTGATATTTCGCCTGAACGACAGCTTCTCGACATGTACTGCGATGCATTTGGCATCCGTTCGGCATTTACGGACTCGGAGGGGGCTGTCACCTGCCGTCTGGAGATTCCGCTTTGCGAGCCGGAGACGGTCATTCAGTTCCGCTCCAGCGCTGTATCCGGTGCGGACGGCTACTTCGATCCGATCGCCGTCATGCTGGCAAGAGTGTGCCTGCGCAGCTATTTCTAAAACAACCCCCGCAGTCAGATCGACTGCGGGGGTTCTGCATATTCTGGGCTTACTGTTCTGCCTGCCCGTTTTTCAGGCGCGTGAGGAAGTCCTTCGTTTCTGCTGCAGTTACACCGGAGAGTGCAAGCAGTGCCGCCACGTTCGGAAGCGCCATCAGACCGTTGAAAATATCCGCGAGATTCCACACGGCTTCCACCGTCAGATAGGGTCCGACAAACACCGCCAGCACATACACCCAGCGGTACACCTTCGTCACAATGGGCTTGGCGCCCACCAGATAGGACAGGCAGCGCTCGGAGTAATAATTCCAGCCGAGGATCGTCGTGAATGCGAAGAATGCAAGGCACATCATCAGCAGCAGCGCCGAAAGATGCTCACCGAACGGCAGACCGTACCGGAATGCATCCACCGTGATCTCCACGCCCTTGAGATCCTTCTCCCAGCTCCCTGCCATGACGATCGACAGTCCCGTCATCGTGCAGACGATGATCGTATCGATGAACGTACCCGTCATGGTCACGAGACCCTGCCGTGCCGGCTCCTGCGTTCTTGCGGCGGCGGCGGCGATCGGTGCGGAGCCGAGTCCTGCCTCATTGGAGAAGATGCCGCGTGCCACGCCGCTGCGCATTGCGCCGAACATGACTGCCGCACCAGCAGCACCGCCCGCAATCGGACGGATGCCGAAGGCACTTTTGACAACTGTCACGACAGCCGCCGGAATCTCCGTGACATGCGTGACCACGATCAGCAGACAGCAGCCCAGATAGATCACGATCATGATCGGAACCACGACCTCGGAGACCTGCGCAATGCGCTGGATGCCGCCGATGACGATCAGTGCGACAAGCAGCGTGATGATTGCGCCCGCGATGATCGTCGTCCAGGTGATGCTCCGTCCGAACAGGCTGACGGCATGGACGGCATCGGGATCGAAGTAGAAATTCGCCGCAGAGGTGATGCCGTTGATCTGCGTGATCGTGCCGATGCCCATGAGTCCTGCCAGCAGTCCGAACACGGCAAAGCATTTTCCCAGCCATTTCCAGCGCGGTCCCATGCCCTTTTCGATATAGTAAAACGGTCCGCCCAGCACGCTGCCGTCGGCGGCAGTCGTGCGGTATTTCACGGCGAGCAGACCCTCGGCGTATTTGGTCGCCATGCCGAAGAACGCCGCAACCTCCATCCAGAACAGGGCGCCCGGTCCCCCGGCGGCAAGTGCAGTTGCAACGCCGACGATATTGCCCGTTCCGACCGTGGCGGACAGTGCCGTGCAAAGCGCCTGAAAGCTCGAAACCTCACCGCTGCCGTTCGTTTCGTCGCGGAGCATGTATTTCAGGGCAAGCCCGAGCTTGCGCACCTGCACGAATCCCACGCGCACAGACAGCCAGATGCCGCAGGCAAGGATCAGGACGATCAGCGGGATGCCCCAGACCAGATCGTCCACGGTCTTGATGATGTTGTTGAATGTTTCCATTCCTTCACTCCTCGGTGGTTAGTATTATTCATAATTATACCAGAAAAAGGTGCGTTTGTCAAGAATTTGTCAAAGAGAAAGCAGGAGCCATTGCCCCTGCTTTTCGATTATTCTTCGTCGGATGTGCTGTAGGACAGCCCCGTGCCGCGCTTGTAGAGGATCTCCTCCGTATACTGATAGCTGTCGTCGATCTCCGGGATGTTCACCGGGAGCTTGCCGGTCGGCGCATTGCCGCCGAATACCGTGTAAATCGCCGTAATCAGATTCGGTCCATAATACTTGGTCGTGCCGGAGAAATCCCGCGGCTTGTCCGTCATGCCGCGTGCCAGATAGCAGGCGAGCGCCGCATCCGCATCCGGATAGCGGGCAATGTCATACGGCAGCTGCGCACTGACGAGAACGACCTCAATGTCCTTGTCATGTGCCTTTTCCAGCAGAGAATCGAGGTATTTTGCCCCCTTGCCATCCTCCGATGCCGGATTCAGCTCCTGTTCATTGTAAACCGCCGATACCGCCACCACCGTATCGGCACCGTCGATCAGCTCTGCGATGTCCGACACAATCGCATCCTCGTAGCTCTCACAGACGATCTTCGCATCCTTCGGGATTTTGCCGTCTGCCTTCAGCTTTTCGGCTGCATATTCCAGCGAATCTCATTCTTCACGAGCGTGACCGCCTGCTTCGCGATATCCCACTCCTGCTCATGATTTGCCTTGGAGCCGACCGATTCCGCCGCCGCCTTTGCCTTGGCAGCCGTCTCCTCCTCGGTGGGCTTGAGCGGGGTCAGGAGTCCGTAGCGCTCCTTTAGCTTCAGGATGCGCAGCACCGATTCATCGATGCGCGATTCCGGGATCTCACCGCTTTCCACCAGCTTTTCAATACCGCCGATGTAATCGGTGACCGCATAGATCTGTTCATCCGTGATCGTCGCCACGGGCATCAGCAGCATATCCACACCCGCATTGATGGCAAGCTTTGCGGCATCCAGCGGGGCGAAGTTCTCCTTGATGGCATCCATGTTCATCGCATCCGTGACGATGATGCCCTCATAGCCGAACCGCTCGCGCACCATCTTTGTGAGAATGTCATCCGAAAGCGTCGCAGGCAGGCAGATCTGCTCTCCGTCCTTCCGGGAGGTGTAGGTGTCCGTTTCGATCTGCGGGAACTGGATGTGCGCGGTCATGAGAATATCCACACCGCTCTCCACCGCTTCACGGAACGGTATCAGCTCGCACTCCTCCAGCTTGGCAATGCTCTTATCGATGCGGGGCAGTCCGGTATGGCTGTCCGTCTCGGTGTTGCCGTGTCCGGGGAAATGCTTGACTGCCGGAATGATGCCCTTGCCCTGCACACCGCGGACATACGCCTTGCCGAGTCTGGTCACGATCTGCGGATCGTCCGAAAACGCCCGCACACCGATCACGGGATTCGCGGGATTGCTGTTCACGTCAAGGGACGGGGCGAAATTGACATTGATGCCGAGCGCCGCCATCTCTCCGCTCAGGAGTCCTGCCGCTTCTTCGGTCAGCTCCTCGGAATTTGCTGCGCCCAGCGCCATATTGCCGCAGAGCATGGTACCCATAGTCAGACGGCTGATCTGTCCGCCCTCATTGTCGGCGGCAATCAGGAGCGCCGTGCGTCCGGTCCGGGCATTCGCCGCCTGCATGGCATCGATGAGCTTTGCCGTCTGCTCTGCATCCTTGATGTTTTCCGAGAACAGGAGGATGCCGCCGAAATGATCCATCGCAATCGCCGTGGTCTGGGCGTTGTTCAGCTCATAGACAGGCGCCGTATCGTCCCCGTAAACGCTGAAATCCGGCATCAGCATCTGCCCGATCTTCTCGCGCAGGCTCATATCTGCCAGCAGCTCCTCCGGGGTTGCGGCATCTCCCGTCAGGACATGGGATGTGATGACGACCAGAGAATCGTCCTCCTCGGGCTTCTGCGCCCCGCAGGCGCATCCGCTGACCGCCAGCAGATGCGCCAGACCGGCATCGCGGTAGTGCGCCCGCGTGTCGCGGCCGATGCCGCCCTTCCACCCCAGCGCCAGCGCCTCGGCCACGGCGCCGTCCACCAGTGGCCCTCGCTGCATGCGGTGCAGCAGGCGGCATGCGGATTCGGTCAGTCCGAACCGGCTCCACACGTCTTCGTGGAACAGGTTCGCCTGCCGGTAGACGGTGGCGGTGTGGTAGACGCGTTTGAACAGCGGCACCGAGAACACGTCGTCGCGGTAGTCATCCATGAGGCGCGGGTCGATCGGGTCGCGGCTCACAAGGAAGAACTTGTCGACGTCCTCGCTCCTGCCGCCGGCGGGCAGCGTCATGAACTTCGCGATCGACAGCGTGCCGCCGCCGGTCGTGTCCTCATACCGGTCCACGATGGCGCCCCACACCGCATAGGGTTCGCCGTCGTCGGTCATGCCGCGCAGGAACACCGGCTCGTCATGGCCGTTGTCGTTGCGGATGCCGCGCTGGCCACGCAGATACGAGTAATCGCTGCGGTCGGAACGGCCGGCGTTCGAGGCCTTGTTGAATGCGGCGCCCGTGGGGTACAGCAGCGAGACCTGCGCGTCGACGAGCGTGGATTTGCCCGATTCGCTCTGCCCGGTGAGCAGGGTGACGGTGCCGTCAAACATCGTGGAGGGATCGAAGATGTGGTAGCCGCCGTACGACCCCCAGTTGACGAGCTGGCGTTCCTGCAGCACCCAGTGCGGCGGGTTGAGTTCGATCTGCCCGTAGAGGCCTTCTGTCATGCGCGCGTTCACCATAGCTCCTCCTGCTTCACGTCTTGCGCATCGTCGTCGGGGGTGGTGGCGGGTTCGTTCTGGTCCGTTGGCGTGGATCCGGGTTCGTCAGCCGCGGCCATCCAGTCGCCGATGCGCTGTGTGCTGAGCACGACCGGCACCAGAGTGGTGATGCGGTAGATGCCCTCCTCGTCTTCCACTTCTTCAAGGAACTGGTTCGTGCGCATCGCGTTGATGA
>ONEQ01000120.1 GCA_900316885.1 uncultured Eubacteriales bacterium
TGCCCAGCGAGCCTGCGAGCGCGGGCAGTCGCTTATGCAAAGCTCCGAAAAATCTGTGGCACATCTGACGCACTGTCCTTTGTGCGGTATTGCCCTAAATAATGGTTGTGCCGGAGCACAACCAAAATCTACAGAGCATCCATCTGATACAGCAGCGCATTGCAGATCGCTGCGGCAATGTTGCTCCCGCCCTTGCGCCCGCGGGCGACGATGCACGGAATACCGCTGTCAATCAGCAGCACCTTCGACTGCACCACATTCACGAAACCCACCGGAACCCCGATCACGAGTGCCGGACGGAACGTCCCCTCCCGGATGTGGTCGCAGAGCCGCAGGAGCGCGGTCGGCGCATTTCCGCAGGCGAAAATCACCGGTTTTCCGAGCATTGCCGCCCTGTCCACTGAGGCGGATGCGCGGGTCGTGCCCGCACGCTTCGCCGTTTCCGCGATCTCAGGATCCGCCATGAAGCAGACTGCATCGCAGCCGTGCCGGGACAGCGCCGCCTTGTTGATGCCGGAGAGTGCCATGTTCGTGTCCGTGACAAACGTACAGCCGGATTTGATCGCAGCATGGGCGATTTTCACCGCATCCGGTGAGAAATACAGATTCTCGTAATAGTCGAAATCCGCGCTCGTATGGATGCAGCGCATCACGATCGGGCGCTGTTCCTCCGGGATTTCCCGGCCACCGAGCTCCTGCGCGATGATCTCGAAGCTCCGGCGCTCGATGTCCTGCGGCTTCACATATTCGATGTTCATACGCCCTCCTCGATAATGCGGTAGATTTCGTCCATATCCAGCGATTTTCTGACACCCTCCGCAAGCAGATCAAATTGCTGTTCCCGGTAGGCACTGCGGTCGGTCGCGGTGCCGTCCCATGCAATGCCTTTCCTCGCATACAGTGCCCGCACAAGGGCGCCGGAGACGGACGCCGTGTCGAAAATCCCGTGGACATAGCTGCCCGCCGCATTGCCCTGCACATGCAGGATGCCGCCGGGTGTTCGTCCCATGTGAACCTCGTATCCCTCAAATTCCGCGCAGGAAAGGCATTTCCAGAAGCCCTCCGCGATTTCCGGGAGCGTCCCCGCGACCTGCGCACGGCGCTTGTCCGGGGTGAAGACCGTCTCGCCGGGGAGCAGCCCCATGCCGCGGATCTCGCCGCCGCCCTCGGTGCCGTCCGGGTCGCAGATGCGTTCGCCGAGCATCTGGAATCCGCCGCAGATGCCGAAGATCGGTGTGGATTTCAGGCGAAGAATCGCCGTTTCCAGCCCCGAGATGCGCAGCCATCGCAGGTCGGAGATGGTGGATTTCGTGCCGGGGAGGATGATGAGATCCGGCGTGCCGAGCTCTTCGTACCGTGTTACATAGCGCACGGTCACAGCAATGTCGATCAGACCGGAATTTCCCTTCGCATCCAGCTTTTCCGAAAGGCTGTCCTCGTCCTCGATGTCCACCCGCAGATGCGGCACCACGCCGAGCACCGGCACGCCGCCGCGCTCCTCCAGAATTCGGATGCCGTCGGAAAACAGCCGCACATCGCCGCGGAAATTGTTCACGACAAGCCCCTTGACGAGCGCCCGCTCCTCCGGGTCGAGCAGATCGAGCGTGCCGAGAAGCTGCGCGAACACGCCGCCCCGGTCGATGTCCCCGACAAGCAGAACCGGCGATTTTACGCGCTTTGCAAGCCCCATATTCACAATATCATCGCGCTTCAGGTTGAGCTCCACCGGGCTCCCGGCACCCTCGATCACCAGCAGATCATGGCGCTTGCCCAGCGACTCATAGGCACTCAGAATCGCCGGAATCAACTCGGTTTTTCGCGCAAAATAGTCCTTTGCCTCGAGATTTCCCCATACCTCGCCGTTCACAATGACCTGCGAGCCCACGTCCGTCGTCGGCTTGAGCAGCACCGGATTCATGAGCGAGGAGGGCTCGATTCCCGCCGCCTGCGCCTGCATTGCCTGCGCACGTCCCATTTCCAGCCCGTCTGCCGTGATGAACGAATTCAGCGCCATATTCTGCGATTTAAACGGGGCAGGGGAGTGCCCGTCCTGCCGGAAGATCCGGCAGAGTGCCGCTGTCAGGAAGCTTTTGCCGACGTTCGACATGGTGCCCTGGAGCATGATTGCCTTTGCCATTACAAACACCTCCGGAATGCGTCTATCAGCCGTTCGTTTTCGTCGTGCGGGCGCACGGCGATGCGGTACCATGTGCCGTCTAGTCCCTCAAAATTCTCGCAGGAACGGATATGGATATGTTCCTCCAGCATGGAGTGAAACAGCCCTGTTCTTGCCTGAAACAGGATAAAATTCGCTTGTGAGGGAATGACACATGGCGAAAGTTTCTGTAATGCTTCCATCAGAAAATGCCGTTCCTCTGCAATCACAGCCCGCGACTGTTCCAGATACGCTGTCTCGCGCAGCGCCGCACAGCCTGCAATCTGCGCAGGTGTCGAAACGCTCCAGTACTGTCCCGTTTGAGAGACAGATTCCGCAAGCTCGTTCTCCCCGAATATCGCATAACCAAGCCGTAAACCGGGCATGACGTAGGTTTTGGTAAAGGCGTTCAGCACGATGGTATGCGGAGAATGAGGCAGCGCACCGGGATGCACGGTCAGGTCAAGAAAGCATGCATCGATGAGGAGATAGATCCCGTTTTGCTCACAGATGCGTGCAATTTCATGCAGCAGCTTCTGTGGTATGAGCTGCCCGGTCGGATTGTTCGGATGGCATAGAATGACCAGATCCAGCCCCGGATGCAGGGCGCTCAGGAAAGTTTCCGGCAGAATAAAGCCGTTTTCCGGCAACAGCGAAAATGACTCCACAGCGCATCCGACGGATTCCAGTGCTCTTCGGTACTCCGAAAAGGTCGGAACGGCGATCAACGTCTGCTTTGGTCGGAGCGCCTGTACGATGCGCCAGATCAGGTCGTCTGCACCGTTTCCACAGACAATTCCGCCATACGGCACATCTGTATGACGTGCAATTGCTTTACGCAGAGAAAGGCACTCCGGATCGGGGTAATACTCCCATAAATCGACACTTTCCAGAATTGCCTGACGCACGGACTGCGGCATGCCGAGGGGGTTCAGATTCGCGGAAAAATCTAGACACTTCGGAAATTTCATGACATTTCCGCCATGCGGTTCGCTCATAACAATCCTCCGATCAGCCCCCGCACAGCGCAGCTCAGAACGAGCATCAGCACGGAGGTCACATACATGAGCCGGTTCGCGCGGCGGATGTCCTCCGGCTCGATGGGACGCAGATCATCCCCGATATAGGGCTTTTTGTGGATCTCCCCGAAATACTGCGCATCGCCCGCAAGCCGAAGCCCGAGCGCTCCGGCACAGACTGCCTCTGTCTGCGCGGAGTTGGGGCTTGCATGCTTTCGCCGGTCACGGCGCCAGATTTTCCACGCATTTTTGCCGTCGAAACCGCATAGAAACGCCGCCGCAATCATTAAAAGCGCCGTGAGACGAGAGGGAATGTAGTTCAGAACATCATCCAGTTTCGCAGGAAAAAAGCCGATTTCACGGTATTTTTCGTTTTTGTAGCCGAGCATGGAATCCATCGTGTTCGCCGCCTTGTAGAGACAGCCGCCGATGCCCCCGCCGAGCGCCATGTAAAACAGCGGCGCAGTTACGCCGTCAGACGTATTTTCAGCCACAGTTTCCACCGCAGCGCGGAGAATTCCGGCTTCGTCGAGAACCGCCGTATCTCGACCGACGATCATGGAAACGGCTTTCCGGGCACCTTCAATATCGCAGTTTACGGCAGCTTTTCGGACTTTTTCACTCTCGTTCCGCAGACAACGCGCTGCAAGCATATAGTAGCAGAGCACACTTTCAACAACTACTTGAAGAATTGTGGAAAATTCGCCGCTGAGGCAGATCAGAAATGCCGAAACGATTCCGGTAAGCCCCATTACGGTGAAAACAATGAGAAATCCGTACATTTTCGTGCGCTCAAAGCGCGGTGAATTTACAAGAGCCGTGATGAGATTTCCGATCAGCCGCACGGGATGCGGCATCCGGTATGGGTCGCCTAGAATGGCATCCAGCAAAAAGCCTAGTAATATCGGCAAAAACGGGATTATTAATTTCATAGTCTCTCCAGATCAGTCAGCCGTTCACCGTCCCAGTCGGCGCGAAAAATGCCGCCGTTCGGGAGATGATAGGTGTAAAATTCTCCTCCGTGAAACGCTTCGCAGATAGACATGATCGTCCCGCCGTGAACGACAAATGCCGATGTTCCGTCCATTCCAGCCATGAGCATCTGAAAGCCGGAAATGCAGCGGGCTTTAAATGCCGAGGGGGATTCTCCGTGTGGAAAATCGCCCATTCCGCCGGAGTCAATCCATGCCTGATAGACAGGATCTCCGTCCATATCCGCGTGATTTTTTCCCTCAAAATCGCCAAAATCGCACTCCCGCAGCATACTGCACAGCACCGGCTTCTGACCGGGATACAGGATCCCGGCAGTTTCGATGCAGCGGCGCATCGGGCTTGCGATCAGATGGTCGCAGTCAGGGGCTGAAATGCCCTGTAATGCGTCAATTCCGGCATTGCAAAGCGGTTCATCGGTGCGCCCGATATAGCGCTTTTCGAGGTTTCCGGCGGTGGCACCGTGCCGGATCAGGTACACAAGCATGGTAATTCTCCCTTCAAAACCTGCGGGATTCCGCACACAACGCGAATTACGGTGTGCGCGTTTTGCGCGATGATTCGCGAACAAATCCCACATTCCTCTCGCCAGAGCCGCTCCTGTCGGTCAATCGGCACAATCCCGGAGCCAACGTCATTCATGAGGATGACCGTGTCTGGCTTCTCCGAAATCAGGCGGTTTGTGAAGCTTTGCGGAGATTCTTCCGCATCCAGCAGACGCCGGATGAGGTCATGATAATTCGCCACCGCCGTAGCGCTCATAATCTCGGAAAACGGTACAGCAGAACCGTCGCAGAATGATTCGATATGATAGAATCTTCGCGCAATATCGCGCTTTCCAGAAAATGCAGCACCGTAAATCAGAACCATCCCGTCACCTCCGATGCAGTCAGACCGAGCAGCATATAAAGCTCGCAGATCTGTAAAAACCAGCCTGCCGTGTCCCCCGTGATGCCGCCGAACGTCCGATAAGCGAACACGCGGTAGTAGGCGAACGCCGCACCTGCCAGGAGTATGCTTACGAGCGCCGGAATTGGCGATATTGCTATCATTCCGCCACATTCTGACAGAAGCAGACAGATCAGCCAGATGATAGTGAACCGTCTGTGCGCAGGCTTGACGAAATCCTGCAAGGTTCCGTCTTTTTTGGCGCATCGGAATGTCACGGCGGCAAGTCCGCTGAGTGTCCGGGAGATGCAGAAAATGAACCCGGCAAGCAGAATGTGGCGGAATGTACGCAGATTCGCCATGCAAGCCGTCTGCACGAGCAGATACAGGACAAGCCGGATCACAGCGAAGGAGCCGATGTGCGGATCGCTCATAATGGCGAGTCTGCGTTCTTTTTCGGCATAGGATGCCCGGGCGTCCTCGACATCGCAGAAGCCGTCAAGATGAATTCCACCGGTGATCAGCACGGGGATGCACACGGCGATTACTCCGAACAGCAGACCGGATACGGAAAAATGGCATGACAGCACGAACCATCCGATTAAGAGACTGCCTATCACTGCACCGATCAGTGGAAACCAACAGAGCGCATAACGGCGATTTTTCTCCTCCCACGCAACAGGCGGAGCGGGAATACGGGAATACATCAAAAGCGCAGAAAACAGGGAATTCAGCAAGGAATCACTCCTTTCAGGATGTTCGGAAATCCTGCGGTACATTCGATCACCGTGTCTGCGAGAGCTGCGATCTCACGGTTGATTTTGGCTAAATATCGCATATACTGCATTGTTTCAGGGGTGTATGCAATGCCGTCTGCGCAGACTTCGTTGGTCACAATTACAAATAATTCAGAATTTGACCGGATATGGGCAATTCCCGCAAGAATTGCATCACGGGGATCACAGACGGCATTGTCCCGGAACATTTCGTTGGCGCACAGATTGCCCATACATTCCAGTAATACCCCGCAGCGGGGTGATAGCTTGATTCCGGAAAGGTCAGTGCAGCGTTCAATTGTAGAAAATCCCTTACCTTCGCGCATTTTTTGATGCCGTGCAATGGCAGTCTGTGCATCGGCGCCAAAGGGCTGCATGGTGGCGATGTAGTATTTTTTTTCAGAGAAATTGTCGAAAAAGCTCTCTGCAAGGGAAGATTTTCCGCTTTTTGATCCGCCTGTTACCAGAATCATCATGATAGTTTCTCGTATGGCTTGATATGCAGCGTATCAAACCGATGGGAGCCGCGGTAAAGCGCCAGTGCGCTGTCCAGGAGCGGCAATAGCAGAAGCGCTCCGGTTCCTTCACCCAGTCGAAGCCCTGCCCTAATGACGGGATTTAGCCCAAGATGCTGCAATAAACCCTCTCCGGCAGGTTCGCCGGAGCAGTGACTTGCGAGCATATAATCAACCGAGAGCGGCTCAATCAGCTGAGCCATGCAGCCGGATACAGCCGAGATTACGCCGTCAATCACGACCGGGATATGATAATATGCGCCGCCAAGGAAAATTCCCGTCATACCAGCAATCTCAAAACCGCCCAATTCTGCGAGCAATCCAATAGGATCGCTGATTCCGCAGGCACACCGGCTGACAGCATGCCTGACGGCGGCTTGCTTGCGGGACAGTCCGTTATCGTCCAGTCCTGCACCGCGTCCGGTAACAATTTCCGCCGATAAACCGAGCAAAACAGAGGCAAGCGCAGCTGTTGGTGTCGTGTTGCCGATTCCCATTTCACCAGTGAGAATAAGTCTCTCACCTTTAGCGTGAAGATCCCGCACAATGTCCATTCCGGCGAGGATCGCCTGCTCACATTCAGCTCGTGTCATAGCAGAGGAATGTACAATATTCTGCGTCCCATGGGCAATTTTTCGATTCAGGAGATTAGGGTGCTGTACATCTGCCAGCATCCCGATATCCACCGCCAGAACATGACAACGCACCGAATCCGCGATGATATTCACATTTGACGTACCGTCTGCGATGGCTTTTGCACAAACGGACGTAACCTCGCTGCCCGTTTGCGTCACTCCCTCCGCGACGACACCGTGATCAGCGCAAAGAATAACAACAGTTCTTTGCGATATATCGGGAATCTCAGTTCCTTGAACGGATGCGAGCTTCGTTATCAGTGATTCCAGCTCGCCAAAGCTCCCAAGCGGCTTCGCGATGCTGTCCCAATGCATTTTTGACGCGGAATGGGCAATAACATCCGGCTTTGTGATATGACGGATTCTATCCATGACGTTCCTCCCGGAAACGGTCGCATGCAGAAACAAAACGCTGCGCCGTTCTTGTGTCAGCGTACCAGTATAGATGCGGGAAACCCGCGTAAATACGCGCATTTGCGTGCACGCAGTCCCATGCTCTGCCGTCCGGCTTTACCGCATGAAATGCCGTTCCCGGATCCTCACTCTCCCAATAATGAAACTCGTGGGCAGTGATGGATTCACCAGAATTACACAGCAGATTCGGCGTTTTTGCATGCATTGTCACGTACCCGAAGCGCTGCAGACGCTTCGTCTGAAAGGCTCGTCCCCGAATGATGCCGACCATGGGAAAATCGCATCCCTCTGCGGATTCCAGCGTTTCGTGAAGATAGAGAAATCCGCCACATTCCGCAATGCAGGGCGTCCCGATTTGCAGAATCCTGCGGATAGAATCACGCATGGACTGATTTTCGGACAGCGCTGCAGCATGCAATTCGGGATACCCGCCCGGCAGGTAGAGCCCATCACAGGCGGGAACAAAGGGATCAGACTGGGGAGAGAAAAATGCAAGATCACATCCAAGCTTTCTCAATATATCGAGATTTTCAGAATATGTGAAGCAGAATGCGCGATCTTTTGCCACAGCGATGACGGGGCGATTATTGGTGATAGAAACGCTCTCCGATCGTTGATGCTCCGGCAGCGGAAGATCCTGCACAGCAAGCATCGCCTCAATCTCCAGGTGAGCCTCGGCAATATCGGCTAACTGTTTCATTTTAGCCATAATATCGGTAATTTCAGCGGCTGTGACAAGTCCGAGATGCCTGCTCTCAATTGAAATATTCGTTTTCGGAAAGCAGCCGAAATAGTGGGTATTCTGCTCACGGCAAAGTTGCTTTGCAAGCGGAATTAGCTTCTCAGGCAAGCAGTTGAAGATAAAGCCGATGATTTGATTTTTGGCTCGATATTGCAGAAAACCTTGCATCAGAGCG
>ONEQ01000088.1 GCA_900316885.1 uncultured Eubacteriales bacterium
ATACTTGGTGATATAGGGCGTGTGCTCGTCGGTGACCTCGTCTCGTGTCACGCGGTATTTCGTCGGGATGCGCTCTGCAAGGGACATGATCTCCTTGTCGAGGAACGGCACGCGCAGCTCGAGGGAATGTGCCATGCTCATTTTGTCGGCTTTCAGGAGGATATCACCTGCCATCCACATGTGCAGGACGAGGTACTGCATTTTCGTCACATCATCGGCATTCGCCACGCGCTTGTAGTAATGGCGCGTGAGCTTCTGCGGGTCGGGTGCATCGGTTTCGATGTTCAGAAGCGCCTTGCGTTCCTCCGGTGTGAACATGTACGCATTGCCGATGAATCGCTCCTCGAGATCCTTGCCCTTGCGGACAAAGAAATTCACGCCGCGCTTGGCGGGGAGCTTTGCCGCGACCTTGCCGATGCCCCGGCGCAGTCCGCGGGGCAGCCGGTCGTAGGCAGTCGCATTCGGCTCGGAGTAGACATTGTAGCCGCCGAAAATCTCATCCGCGCCCTCGCCGGAGAGGACGACCTTGAGCTGTTTTGCCGCCAGTCCGCAGACGAAATAAAGCGCGATTGCCGCCGGATCTGCCAGCGGTTCGTCCATCTGGTACTGAATGCGCTTGAGCTCATGCCAGTACTCCTCGGGCTCGATGACCTTGGAGAAATTCTGCTTGCCGATTGCCTTGGAAAAGCCCTTCGCCCAGCCAATTTCGTTGTATTTCTCGTCCTTTCCGAAGCCGACGGTAAACGTCTTATCCACATCCGCAACGGCTGCCACATAGCTTGAATCGACGCCGGAGCTCAGGAACGATCCGACCTCCACGTCTGCGATCTTATGCGCCCGCACGGAATCGTGGAACGTCTCGGAGATAGACTTCACCCAATCGTCGAGAGACGGGTTTTCATCCGGCTTGAATTCCACATCCCAGTAGCGCTTGATAGACATGGTATTGTTCTTGTAAATGAAGTAATGCGCCGGCTGGAGCTTGTAGACGCCCTTGAAGAACGTCTCGTTCATCGCGGAATACTGGAATGTCAGGTATTCCTCCAGCGCAGCGGCGTTGAGCTGCTTGTCAAATTTCGGATGCTTTAAAAACGCCTTAATCTCGGAGCCGAAGATCAGCGTGCCGTTCATCTGTGCGAAGTACAGGGGCTTAATGCCGAAGAAATCCCGCGCACCGAACAGTGTTTTCGTCTCCTTATCCCAGATCACAAACGCGAACATGCCGCGCAGCTTGTTCAGCAGCGCCGTACCGTACTCCCGGTAGCCGTAAATCAATACCTCGGAGTCGGTATTCGTCGCGAAGTGATAGCCCTTTTCCTCCAGATCCCGGCGGATGTCCATGAAATTGTAGATCTCGCCGTTGAAGCAGAGCACCAGATTCCCATCCTCACTGTACAGCGGCTGGTTTCCCTGCTCGCTCACGTCGATGATGGAAAGTCGCCTGTGTCCGAGCGCAATGTCATCATCGACATACTTTCCGCCCGCATCTGGACCGCGGTGACGGATGGCATCCATCATATCCTCCGTAACCTGCGCCGCATTTTCAATGGTATTCGTAAATCCTACAAACCCGCACATAGCAAGATCGCCTCCCAATTCTATTGAGCAGTCCTGCCCCTACATCGGCTCCTGAATTGAGCCTACCTCTTTTATTATACTATATTTTCAGGGTGTTTGCAATAGTTTGCGGGAGGTTTTTTCGGGCTTGCGACAATCCCATCCGTTGTGAAAAAAAGAGTACAGGCATACGCCTGTACTCTTTAAAGCGATTCAATTACTCATCGATGGAGATAACAACGCCGGAACCAACGGTACGGCCACCCTCACGGATAGCGAAACGCAGGTTCTGCTCGATAGCGATCGGAGTGATCAGCTCAACGTGCATCTCAACGTTATCGCCAGGACGGCACATCTCAACGCCATCCGGCAGAGTGATGGAACCAGTTACATCGGTAGTTCTGAAATAGAACTGCGGCTTGTACTTGTTGAAGAACGGAGTATGACGGCCGCCCTCTTCCTTCTTCAGAACGTAAACCTGACCGGTGAACTTGGTGTGCGGATGAATGGAGCCGGGCTTGCAGAGAACCTGGCCTCTCTCAACGTCCTTTCTCTGAACACCACGGAGCAGTGCGCCAACGTTATCGCCAGCCTCTGCGAAGTCCAGAGTCTTACGGAACATCTCAAGACCGGTAACAACAGTCTTGGAGGACTCGTCCTTCAGACCTACGATCTCAACTTCCTCACCAACGTTGATCTTACCACGCTCTACACGGCCGGTAACAACGGTACCACGACCAGAAATGGTCATAGTGTCCTCGATCGGCATCAGGAACGGCTTAGCGTCGTCACGCTCAGGAGTCGGGATATAGGAATCAACTGCATCCATCAGGTCGAGGATCGGCTTGTAAGCCGGATCGCTCAGATCGTCCGGAGCCTCGAGAGCCTTCAGAGCAGAACCCTTGATGATCGGAATTTCATCGCCAGGGAACTCGTAGGAAGACAGAGTATCACGGATATCCATCTCAACGAGCTCGAGCAGCTCCTCGTCATCAACCTGGTCAGCCTTGTTCATGAAAACAACGATTGCCGGAACGCCTACCTGACGAGCCAGCAGGATGTGCTCCTTAGTCTGAGCCATCGGGCCGTCGGAAGCAGCTACTACGAGGATAGCACCATCCATCTGAGCAGCACCGGTGATCATGTTCTTTACATAGTCAGCATGGCCGGGGCAGTCAACGTGTGCATAGTGACGCTTGTCGGTCTCATACTCAACGTGTGCAGTATTGATTGTGATACCACGCTCTCTCTCCTCAGGAGCCTTATCGATCATATCGTAAGCCTCGTACTGAGCCTGACCCTTCATTGCGAGAGTCTTGGTGATAGCAGCGGTCAGAGTGGTCTTGCCGTGGTCAACGTGGCCGATAGTACCAATGTTAACGTGCGGCTTGTTTCTTTCAAATTTTGCCTTTGCCATTGGAAGTTTCCTCCTTCAATTTACATTTATCCTACCACCCTTGTTTGAAGGATGTAGTACGATAAGAATATTATAACACAAGCCGGTGGAAATTGCAAGTGTTTTTCAGAAAAAAACCGGAATCTGATCCATTTTTTTCATGCAATTCCACCGATATCGTGTAAATGGCGGGGATTAGCCCTTGTTTCTGGAAGTCATGATGCCCTCAGCGATGTTCTTCGGTACTTCCTTGAAGCTGTGAGGCTCCATGGAGTACTGACCACGACCCTGGGTGTTGGAACGCAGGTTGTTGGAGTAGCCGAACATCTCAGACAGCGGAACCAGAGCGTCAACCTGTACGGTACCCGGACGGGTCTCCTGACCGAGGATCTCACCACGGCGGGAGGACAGGTCACCGATGACGTTGCCCAGATAATCATCCGGAGCGATAACGGAAACCTTCATAATCGGCTCCATCAGTGCCGGATTTGCCTTGCGCATTGCTTCCTTGAATGCCATAGAACCAGCGATCTTGAACGCCATTTCAGAGGAGTCAACCTCATGATAGGATCCATCATAGAGCTCTACCTTGACGTCAACAACCTGATAGCCTGCGAGAACACCCGCCTGCATTGCGCCCTTGATACCAGCGTCTACCGCCGGGATATACTCCTTCGGGATAGAACCGCCGACTACGGAGTTTACAAACTCGTAGCCCTTGCCAGGCTCGTTCGGGGTAACACGGATCTTAACGTGACCGTACTGACCGGAACCACCGGACTGCTTCTTGTACTTGTAGTCCACATCGGCATTGCCCTTGATGGTCTCCTTGTAGGATACCTGCGGCGCACCAACGTTAGCCTCAACCTTGAACTCACGCAGCAGTCTGTCTACGATGATATCCAGGTGCAGCTCGCCCATGCCGGCGATGATGGTCTGACCGGTCTCCTCGTCTGTCCAGGTTCTGAAGGTCGGATCCTCTTCTGCGAGCTTCGCCAGAGCGATACCCATCTTCTCCTGACCAGCCTTGGTCTTCGGCTCGATTGCCAGGTTGATAACCGGCTCCGGGAACTCCATGGACTCGAGGATTACAGGATGCTCCTCGTCACACAGGGTATCACCGGTGGTGGTCTGCTTCAGACCGATTGCAGCCGCGATGTCACCGGAGTAAACCTTCTCCAGCTCCTTACGTGCATTTGCATGCATCTGCACGATACGGCCGATTCTCTCGTGCTTGCCCTTGGTGGAGTTCAGAACGGCAGAGCCCTTGTCCAGAACACCGGAGTATACACGGAAGAATGTCAGCTTACCAACGTACGGGTCAGTAGCGATCTTGAATGCGAGAGCTGCGAACGGCTCGGAATCGGAAGAAGGTCTCTCCTCCTCCTCCCCGGTATCGGGATTCACGCCCTTGATTGCCGGAACGTCCAGCGGAGAGGGCATGTAATCTACGATGGCATCCAGCAGCTTCTGAACGCCCTTGTTCTTGTAGGAAGTACCGCAGGTAACCGGTACCATGGTGTTTGCGAGGGTGGACTTTCTGATGCAGGTCTTGATCTCATCGATGGTGAGCTGCTCGCCTGCAAAATACTTCTCCATGAGTTCCTCGTCCTGCTCAGCCACATGCTCCAGCAGGGACTCATGATACTCCTGAGCCTTCTCCTTCATGTCCTCCGGGATCTCCTCAACGCGGATATCCTTTCCGAGATCGTCGTAGTATACATACGCCTTCATCTCTACGAGGTCGATGATACCCTTGAAGGTTTCCTCAGCGCCGATCGGCAGCTGAATCGGAACGGCATTGCACTTCAGACGGTCCTTCATCATCTCAACGACGCGATAGAAATCAGCGCCCATGATGTCCATCTTGTTGACATAAGCCATTCTCGGTACCTGATACTTATCAGCCTGACGCCATACGGTCTCAGACTGCGGCTCAACACCGCCCTTTGCGCACAGTACGGTTACAGAACCGTCCAGTACACGCAGGGAACGCTCAACCTCAACAGTGAAGTCAACGTGTCCCGGGGTGTCGATGATATTGATTCTGTGGCCAGCCCAGAATGCGGTCGTTGCAGCGGAGGTGATGGTAATACCTCTCTCCTGCTCCTGCTCCATCCAGTCCATGGTAGCGGCGCCCTCGTGGGTCTCGCCGATCTTATGGTTTACACCGGTGTAGAACAGAATACGCTCTGTGGTCGTGGTCTTACCGGCATCGATGTGAGCCATGATGCCGATGTTTCTGGTCATTTCCAGACTACAGTCTCTTGCCATAGCAATTCCTCCTAAATTCCGGAATTACCAGCGATAGTGAGCAAACGCCTTGTTTGCTTCTGCCATCTTGTGCGTATCCTCGCGCTTCTTGCAAGCACCGCCGGTGCCGTTCAGAGCATCCAGGATCTCGCCTGCCAGTCTCTCCTTCATGGTCTTCTCGTTGCGCTCTCTGGAATACTTGGTGATCCATCTCAGACCCAGAGTCTGCTTACGCTCCGGGCGTACCTCCATCGGTACCTGATAGGTCGCACCGCCGAGACGGCGTGCCTTGACCTCGAGCTGCGGCATGATGTTCTCCATTGCTTCCTCAAAAACCTCCAGAGCGTCTCTGCCGGTCTTCTCTGCAACGATCTCGAATGCACCGTAAACGATCTTCTGAGCAACACCCTTCTTGCCGTCGAGCATTACGTTGTTGATCAGACGTGTTACGAGCTTGGAATTGTATACAGGATCCTGTAATACGTCACGCTTTGCGACATTACCTCTTCTTGGCATTTCGCTTCCCTCCTTCACATTAGTTGTGCAGCGCGTGTGCTGCATTCGTGAACTCATCGGTACTCGCACGGTTCTCCGTGCGTCAGGTCAAGCAGAGGCTGTCCTATTATATATAGAAACAGACTCCACAGCTTGCCTGTGGTCATCTAATGATTCACTAAAAGGTTAAATGAATGTAAGGCTCTTTAGAATTACTTCTTGCCTGCCTTCGGCTTCTTTGCGCCGTACTTGGAACGAGCCTGGCCGCGGTTTGCAACACCCTGTGCATCGAGCGCACCACGGATGATGTGGTAACGTACACCAGGGAGGTCCTTAACTCTACCGCCGCGGATCAGAACAACGGAGTGCTCCTGAAGGTTGTGACCGATACCCGGGATGTAGGAAGTTACCTCATAGCCGTTCGTCAGCTTGACTCTGGCGATCTTACGCATTGCAGAGTTCGGCTTCTTCGGGGTGGTGGTCTTTACGACTGTGCACACGCCTCTCTTCTGGGGAGCGCTCTGGTCGATCTGAACCTTCTTCTTTGCATTGTAGCCCTTCTGAAGTGCCGGTGCGGTGGACTTGGTAGCCAGTACCTTTCTGCCCTTGCGTACGAGCTGGTTAAATGTTGGCATTTGTTTTCCTCCTTATCTTAATATTGTTATGTGCGCAATTTCACGCAGCATACTCAATTATTATACACCATAAAACGCCGTTTGTCAATGGATTTCTTCAAAATCGGCTGTGAAGAATATTCGACCAGATTCAACACCCGATTTTGTGTATATCTCCGAAGTTCTGAAAAGTACTTGACATATATTATATAATGTGGTATAATTTTAAAATGCATCATAATGGCATGGTGTGTGCTTGAGCAAAATAGTATACCATATTATTTTGCTTTTGTCAAGTCCTGCGGAAGAATTTCTGCCGGATTTCACCCGCCTGATTCAAATAATACATGGAGGTATCCGCCTATGGTAAATGTAACTGCCAAGCAGCTCGGCAAGAACGTCAGAATGAGCTTCGGCAAGATCCAGGAAGTCCAGGAAATGCCGAACCTGATCGAGATCCAGAAGGACTCCTACGCGGAATTCCGGGAAACCGGTCTCGGGGAAGTTCTCAAGGATTTCTCGGCTACCGATTACAACGGCAATCTCGTACTGACCTTCACCGGCTACCGCTTCGATGACGAGCATCTCAAGTACAAGACCATCGCGAAGGCAAAGGAACACCAGGTCACCTACGCTTCGCCCCTGCGCGTCACCGCCAAGCTCTGGAACAAGGAGACCGGCGAAATCAAGGAGAGCGAGATCTTCATGGGCGACTTTCCGCTTATGACGGAAAGCGGCACCTTCGTCATCAACGGCGCAGAGCGTGCGATCGTATCCCAGCTCGTGCGTTCCCCCGGCGTTTACTACGATATGGAGAAGGACAAGACCGGTAAGGAGCTGTTCAAGTCCACCATCATCCCGAACCGCGGCGCGTGGCTCGAATACGAGATGGACTCCAACGATATCGTTTACGTCCGCATCGATAAGAACCGCAAGATCCCGCTGACCACCTTCCTCCGTGCAATCGGTCTGGGCACCGATCAGGAGATCGAGGAGATGTTCGGCCATGACGAGCGCCTGTACGAGACGATCCTCCAGAAGGATACCGCCAAGTCTGTCAACGACGGTCTGGTGGAGACCTACAAGAAGCTCCGTCCCGGCGAGCCGCCCACAATCGAGAGCGCACAGAGCCATCTCGACATGCTGTTCTTCGATCCGAGAAGATACGATCTCTGCAAGTTCGGCAGATACAAGTACAACAAGAAGCTCGGCATTGCATCCCGTCTGACCGGCAGAACCCTGTCCCGTCCGGTGGCAGATCCGGTGACCGGTGAGGTCATTGCAGAGGCTGGCGAGGTCCTGACCTTTGACAAGGCAAATGCCGTTCAGCAGGCTGGTGTATTCGAGGCATTCCTGAACGTTGAATCCAAGCAGTACTATACCGATGAGAACGGTCAGAGCCAGATCCGCATGGTCGAGAAGGAGATCAAGGTGCTCGGCAACGGCATGGTCGATCTCGCAGGCTATGTGGACTTCGATCCGAAGGACATCGGCGTCAAGGAGCTCGTTTCCATCCGCGTTCTGCGCGATATTCTGGACAATACGGATCCCGCGGATCTCAAGTCCGTATGCGCAAAGCGCATCGAGGAGCTCATCCCGAATCACATCACCCTGGATGATATTTTCGCATCCGTTTCCTACTTCCTGAACCTCTGCGAGGGTGTCGGCAATATCGACGATATTGACCACCTCGGCAACAGACGTATCCGCCGTGTCGGTGAGCTGCTCCAGAACACCATGCGTTCCGGTCTGGCAAGAATGGAGCGCGGCATCCGCGAGCGTATGAACCTCCAGACGCAGGATATGG
>ONEQ01000126.1:0-1990 GCA_900316885.1 uncultured Eubacteriales bacterium
TATATAAATGGAGATCTTCAAGGACCCCAAGAAGCTGAGATTGACAAGTATCGTCCGGAATACGATGATTGATCTGCAAAACGCTCAACCGTTTCCTTTCTGTCTTGATCTGATTCATGCTTGCTTTTCCAGATGCCATGCTTTCCTCTTTCCTTTAGGAGAAAGTCCAGCTATCACCACAAGCAAAAGCAATGCCTATGTGCAGTCTCTGAGGATGCACATAGGCATTTTGCTTCATATAGATTTGATTCATATCCTGGGAAAAATGTAGTTTGGCACACCCTTGGCTCTCAAAATCCGTGTGATTTTTCGTGTGATTTTCTTTTGAAATCCGTGTGATTTCAGAGCATTTTGACTGCATATTTGCGGTTTTAATCGCATTCAAAAGCATTTGAAAACCGCTGAACATAGCCGTTATTGCTATATTCAGCGGTTTCGATTGGTATTGCGGGAGCCGGATTTGAACCGACGACCTTCGGGTTATGAGCCCGACGAGCTACCGAGCTGCTCCATCCCGCGTTCTCTATGCCAGCCAATGTCTCTTCAAGCTATATCGTTTTCGTTTCCTCACTGGCGACTTTATTATTATACCACACTCAAACCGAATTGTCAATAGCAATTTAAACTTTTTCGGATTTTCGTAACATTGGATATACGAATATACTTTCCAGTGCATTTTTAGTTCAAAATGCACTGTTTCCCGGATGCTCACCCGCATCCGGGAAACCATTTGTCTGATTTAAGAGCCCGTACCGCTGTACTTCATCGCACCGAACATCCAGATTTTATAACTGATGCAGAAGAACACCACACCGATCAGCGGCGACAGCCACGACAGGAGCGGCACCTCATCCGGTCGCAGGATCACTAGACTCGGATAATACGCGATAAACGCGATCGGAATCAGGAACGTGAAAATAAAACGGAACGCTGCATTGAAGATCGTGATCGGATACTTCGCGTAATCCCTGAACCGGTACGCCAGATCCAGGATATAGAACGAATTCTGGATCCAGAAGCACGCTGCTGCCGCCGCATTTTGCAGCGAAATCATGATCAGCGATGCCGTGAACAGGAACAACACCGTTTTCAGCAGCATCAGCGGCGTACATGCCAATCCGAGCTTGATCCATGCGTAGATCAGTGTCCCGGCGCCGAACGCCAGCTGCCCCAGTCCCTTGATGTCGAACACCTCCGACTGGTAGTAGAAGAACAGATTGATCGGGCGGAAGCAGTACTTGATGAAATCACCGGAATACACATACATGCGCAGACTCCAGTTATTATCAAAAAAGCACTGCACCGGCGTGAGCGAGATCAGCGAGAAACCGTACAGGAACAGCATCTCATAATAGCCCCAGCCGTTGATGGACGAGAAATTCCGGAACAGGATCCAGAAGCTGATAAATCCCGCGATATTCGTGCAGATCATGCCGATGGTCGAGATGATGAAATCGGCACGGTAGCTCATCTTGCTTTTCAGATCCTGTGCCAGGATCTTGCAATAGATCCGAAAGTAAAAACCAATTCCCCTGCGTTTCATAGACTCACCCCCCATTCACCGTGATCTGGCGGAGCGATGCCTTCCAGAACAGCTTGCTGATGACGGTCATCACGATGCACCACAATAGCTGGATCCCGAGGATCTTCGCCATCTCCGGGACTGCCATGTCCTTGCCCAGCAGGAGCGACAGCGGCGCATTGTAGATCGACTGGAACGGCAGGTAGTACATTGCGGAACGCAGCGGCTCCGGGAAAAATGCGATCGGGATCGTCGCGCCGGACAGCAGGAGCACGACCACCTGTTTCATGATGTTGATGCCCCAGATGGATTCCGTGTACAGGCAGATCGTCCCGACAAAGAAATCCACACTGTAATTGATGGATACCGCCATCACGACAGAGATCACAAAGGCGGCCATGTTCAGCCCGAAGCCAATCGCGCCGTGCGTCACGATCGCCACGACGATGAACGTCGGCAGGAACGTGA
>ONEQ01000126.1:2027-16288 GCA_900316885.1 uncultured Eubacteriales bacterium
ATCGGTTTGAGCAGGTCGAGCACGATCTTGCCGGACTGGATGCTCCGCCCGATCTCCCAGACCGTGTACATTTCCATGAAATTGAACAGCGCCGTCGCAAGCACGAGATAGATCAGCGTATCATAGAAGGTCATGCCATTTACAACGTCAGTGCCGGAGGAGGCGTAGATCGCCTTCCAGAGGAAATACACGACAATCAGGTACAGCAGGTTGCCGACGACCATCACGACCGTAGACAGCCGGAACTGCAGCGCCTCGATGATGCCGGCGCGGGTGAGCGAGATGTATTTCTTGATCATGACTGCACCCCCTCCTCGTAGATCTTCTTGATGACCTCCTCGGTCGAGATCTCCTCGAGCTGCATATCCCGCACAGTGTGCGTCTTTTGCAGGCGGCTCAGCACGTCAATGACCTTCTCCTTCTCCTCGTCCACGAGAATGGAAATCCACTCCTCGTCTGCGGAGACGGAACAGTCCGGCACCTCCTTCTGGATCTGTTCCGCAGTTGCAGCAAGCTCGCCGTCCGTGCGGAGCTTGAGTGTCCGGTAGGAGCCGAAAAATCCTTTCAGATGGGAAATATCATTGTCATAGAGCATCTTGCCCTTGTCGATGATGACGATGCGCTGACAGAGTGCATCTACATCACCCATGTCGTGCGTGGTGAGGATGACGGTGGTGTTCTTCTCCTTGTTGAGTGCGTGGATGAGCATACGGATCTTCGCCTTCATCGAGACATCGAGTCCGATGGTCGGCTCGTCGAGGAACACGATCTTCGGATCATGCAGGAACGCGGCGAGAATATCGCTGAGCGTCCGCTGTCCGAGCGACATCTGGCGCACCGGCTTGTGCAGAAGCGGGTCAATATCCACCAGACTGCGGTAGAGCTTCAGGATGTCCTCATACTGCTGATCGGGGATCTGGTAAATATCCTTGAGCAGCTTGAACGATTCCACCAGCGGCAGCGCCCACCAGAGCTGCGAACGCTGTCCGAAAACAACACCGATCTCCTGCGCATTGCGTGTGCGGTTCTGGTAAGGGATATTACCGTTGACGAGGATCTCGCCGGCAGACGGCTCCAGCACTCCGGTCATCATCTTGATGGTGGTCGATTTTCCGGCGCCGTTGGGTCCAAGATAGCCGACGATCTCGCCCTGCTCGATGGACATGCTGATGTTGTCCACGGCGCGGACGGTCTTGTAATCGCGTGAAAACAGATCTTTTAGGCTGCCGCGCAATCCCTCGCGGCGGTTGAGTACTTTGAATTCTTTACTGACGTTTTTGATTTGAATGACTTCTGCCATGGGTTCCCTCACTTTCTGCGTATATGGTGGATGTTTTGGATTCTATCAGTATACCACCAAACATGCGCGGTGTCAATATGTGTTGATAAAAATTGGATACATTTTTAGCGATTCTCAACAATTCCGGTATCCAGCCTATTATCCTGTACGGATTTGCGAAAAAAACCAGAGACACGCGAAACGTGTCTCTGGTTTTGGACTTATTCAAATAGAATCCCCTTCATGCAAAGCTGCGGCTCATGCTTGTCAAAGTCCCAGCTATGATAGGAATCACCGTGGCAGAATTCACACTCGGCACAATTGCTGCACGTCTCGTTCTCGTCCGAAAGGTTCTTCCGGAAGATCCGGAACTTGTTCTCCCACACATCCTTGAAACGGTCACGCAGAATGTTGCCCTGGATAAATTCCGGGCGGCGCTCAATATCCAGACATGCCATGATATCTCCGTTGGCGCAGATGCTGGCGATGTATGTGCCGGCAGTGCAGTGGAAATACCAGTCGCGCACCTCGCGCTCGTACTCCATGCCCAGATAGTGGCTGCATCCGTAGCAGACCGGCTCGCCCGCGATACGCTTGTTGCGGATGAACTCGAACATCGTGCGGTAATCGTCCTTGGTCAGGAGCAGCTCGGGATAGCGCTTGGCTCTGCCCATCGGCTCGATATTGACAACACGCCACGAATCGATATCCATCTTGTCAAAGATGGCAAACAGAGCATCCAGCTCACCGATATTCTTGTGGGTGACAACAGTCGTCGCCTGCACCTGATCGAATCCCACGCGCAGCAGACTCTCAATGCCTGCCATCGCCTTATCCCAGCCGCCGGGCGTCCGGCGGAAGGCATCATGACTGTCGCGCAGACCGTCAATGCTGACGGAAATGGTGTTCATGCCGCATTCCTTCAGCATTTTTGCCTTGTCGTCATCGATGAGCGTCGCATTGCTGGTCATGCCCCAGTTGAAGCCGATAGAATGTGCATAGCCCAGAATATCAGCAAAATCCGCACGCAGCAGCGGTTCGCCGCCAGTGATGCACAGCATCTTGTCATCGGTGCCGAAATCCGCCTTGACCTGATCTAAGAAATCCCGGTACTGCTGCACGGTAAGCTCCTCGGACTTCACGTCGCCGCAGCTCGATCCGCAGTGCAGACATCGCTCATTGCAGCGCAATGTCAGCTCCAGAAAGAGGTGATGGAGCTCTGGCTTATCCCAGAGTGAATAGCGGTATTCGCGCAGCTCCTCCATTTTTTTGCGTTTGTTATCCACATTCAGCATAGTGTTCCCCCATTACTTGAACCAGTTGGGCGGTCCGTAGAGTCGGCGGACCGTAGAGGGTCTGGAAGGTTGTGGGCATTGTTTCTGTGGCTGTCGTAGTGAACCACTCCGGCGGTCCGTAAAGGGGCTGGGTGGGTAACGGCGTGGTGGATGTCGTGGTGAACCACTCCGGCGGTCCGTAAAGCGGCGCAGGCGGCTGATCCCGCATCTCAATCACAGCGCGCTTGAGCAAGCCAAGATCGAAGATATCGATCTCACCGTCACCGTCCAGATCGGCGAGTGCGGGATTGATCGTGCTCTTCTGACCGTGCAGATACCGCTGAAGTGCCGCGGCATCGATGACCTCGATCATTCCGTTGCCGTCCACATCACCCATCAGCTCGCCGCGCGCGGATACATGGAGCTGCATCCCGTCGATGAGGGCACGGTAGGCGGCAGCATTGGCAGCTTCGGTTGTCGTGGTAGTCGTGGTCGGACCGGCTGTTTCAACGGGAACGCGGTACAGAATATCACCGTTGCAGACTGTCGCCATACAGCCGACGCCCGCCGCTGCAAACATCAGGGCTGTCAGGCGCGTTTTTTGCGTTTTTTTCATGTTCTTCCTCCTCACACATTAATTTCAGACACGTTCGGACAATGTGTCTTATACCTTATTAAACGTTTCACCCGGGGAAAATTGCGGCTATTCACAAAACGTTTACAATTTCCGCCCATTCTTTCTGCAATTTATATTATAGCACGCCATGTGGGTTTTGTCAATTATAGGATACCAAAATACAGCATTTTCTCTGCGAACATGGGGAGGGAGAGTGCCGGGGCTGCGCCCCGGCGCCCCCCTTTTCAGCACCTATGGTGCCGAAAAGCAATCCTTATGGGATACCAAAAACAGCATTTTCTCTGTGAACGCGGAAAAGAGCGTGCCGGGGCTGCGCCCCGTCGTCCCCTTTTCGGCATCGATGGTGCCCCAAAAGCAAGCCTTATGGGATGCAAAAAATCCCTCTGCCGGATTTTCCGGTCAGAGGAATTTTCGCTATGTGTTACAGTTCTGGATGCCGCATCATGCGGGGAGCTTGTCGATCATCTCCAGCACGTACTTCAGGAGCTTCAGGGAATCTGTGGAATCCAGCTTGCCGTTGGCATCGGTATCCGCAGCCTTCTGCTTCTCGCTCGCAAGGGCGTTCACACCGAGGAGATGCTTGTTGAGTGCTACCACATCGAGGATATCGATGGTGCCGTCGAGGTTGACGTCGCCGCAGGTTACGGTTTCAGCCGGTGCAGCAGCCTGCTTGATGTATGCCTCGGTGATCTCGGCATTGGAGTTGTCAATGCCCTTGTAGCTGGAATCACCGACCCACCATACCTGTGCCTGGAAGCTCTTGAGGGTCTTGAGGTAATCCTTCGCATAGGCGATCAGCTCGGGATCATCGGAGGTCTGGTCGTCGCCGTATGCCAGCGTGCCGAAATCCTTGTCAATGTCGATCACAACCTCGCCGGACTTGGATGCCTTCCACGGCACCATTGCCCAGTAGTAGGTTCCGTCCTTCATGAAGCCGTTGGCGATGCAGCCGCTGGCACCGCCCTTGGCTTCTTCAGAGAGAGTAACATTCAGATAAATTTTGCCGGATGCTTCGGGCAGGGAGATCTGATAGATCTTGTTGGAGGAATCATATGTTACCTTGCCCTTGACAGTCTCGCCCTCCTGCACAACCGGTGCGGTCGGGAATACGATCTCCGTGCTGCCGCCGGTGTACTGGTTCAGCGCCTTGACGATCATCGGATCCTTCCATGTGCAGTTGGAACGGTCAAGGAGCATCATGCCGCCCGGTGCATCCCACCAGCAACAGGTGATATTGCGGGAGGTCGCATAGGCTGCATAGTAGGCAGACCAGTCCACTCTTGCCTGCAAATTCTTCTGCTTTTCGAGCGCTGCAAACTCACCGATGTAAACCGGGATGCCGTTTGCAACGTACTTGTCATATGCCGCATCCAGCGCCTTTTCGAGATCCTTGGTATCCTTGTCGATGCTGAACTTGTCGGTGCTCTGCGGATCGGTCTCCTCTGCCAGCGCAAAGCCGTAGGGCAGATACGCATGTACCGCAACGATCATTCTGCCCTCTGCGGAATCCTTGGGCAGCTCGAAATACTCGTTGGTCGCGCCCTCGTAGGAGCAGTCATAGCCCGGAACGGCGATATAGCGGGTCACATTCTTGCCGCCGCCGGCACGGATCACATCCACACAGTCCTGGTTAAGCTTGTTGATGGTCTTGATCGCGTCGATGCAGTCCTCGTTCTCCATGTTCAGCCACCACTCATTGGTATGACCCACCAGACGCGGCTCGTTCATGGTCTCGAAAATGAGCTTGTCATCGTAATTCTGGAAGCGCTCTGCAACCTGCTTCCAGATGCTTGTCATGTACTTGGAGGATGCCTCGTAATGTGCGGAATCCGGGTACATGGTGTTCTCGGAATTGTCGTGATGCACGTTCAGGATGACATACAGATCATCCGCGACCGCATAATCCACGGTCTCCTGCACGCGGTCCATCCATGCCTTGCTGATATTGAAATCGGCATCCACATGGTTGTGCCACGATACCGGGATACGGATCGTGTTGAAGCCGGCAGCCTTGACGGTGTCGATCATCTCCTGGGTAGTCTTGAAGCCGCCGTTCCAGTAGGTCTCGATGTCCAGCTCGTTGGTGAAAATGCCCTGATCGTCGTAGGCATCGAGCGTATTGCCGAGATTCCAGCCGAGGCGCATATCCTTCACAAAGCGGATGCCCTCGTTATCCGGCGCGGATTTCTGCTCAATGTGCAGATCCGGAATGGTGATCCCGGACTTGCCCGCAGTTGTCGGCTCCGTCGCCTTTTCGGCTGTCGGCTCGGTGGTCTTTTCGGCGGTCGGATCGGTCGCTGCTGCTGCGGCACCGGTGCGCGTTACCACGCTGTACATGCTGTCCTGATCGGGCGTCACATTCTGCGCCTTGAACAGCTCGTTGAGCGTAACGAGCGTGTAGCCCTCCTTCTGGAGCGTCGGGATGATGGTCTTGAGCGCCTCGACCGTCTGGTCATTGCCCTGCGCGTCATGCATCAGGATGATCTGACCGTCCTGTGCCTGAGACAGCACCTTCTGCGCACGCTGCTCCGCGGTCACGCCGGTATCCCAGTCCTCACAGCCGGCACCGCAGATGAACGGCACGTCAATGGCACTGTACATCTCCGCATTGACCGCGATGTAGGGCGGGCGGAAGAAGGACGGATACTCGCCGGTGATCTCGTACACATAATCATCGACGTACTTGATCTCCGCCTTGATCTCGTCAGCGCTCAGGTTGGTCATGTAGTCGTGGGATTTGGAGTGGTTGTCAATCTCGCAGCCCAGATCATGCGCACGCTTGACAGACTTCGCGGATTCCTCGTTGATGTTGTTGCCCACGAGGAAGAAGGTCGCCTTGGCGTTGTACTGCTCGAGCAGGTCGAGGACTTCGTTGGTCGTGGATGTGTTGGGTCCGTCATCGAAGGTCAGCGCGATGTATTTGGTCTCCTCCGCATCGGCAGGGATCGCCGGTGCCATCCCGGCAAGCAGCAATGCAGAAAGTGATACAGCCGCACTTCTCCAGAACACGTTTTTCTTCATAATACGATTCCTTTCTCTAGGGGATTACTCCCTGTATGATATTTCTATTATATACTGAAAAACTGGAATATACAATGGTCTGTGCGGCTGAAAATATGTATTATCCTGCAATATCATATCAAAACGAACCCGCACGCGGTCAGGCGTGCGGGTTACGCATGATTTCCATGAGAGATTTTCTGGACTTACGACAGCTCCGAACCCGTATCATCCGCATAGAACGAGATCTGCACACCATCCTCCAGGGCAAACACATAGATCATCGTGCCGGAGCCGACCGGACTGCTGCTCCATGCCGTGTAGTCATACTGCTTTTCATCCGGAGAACCATACAGCTTCGTCAGCGCCTGCACCCAGAATTGGTAATCGCCCGTGTTGGCATCGAAATAATTCACGCCGACAAGCCCCAGACTCGTAAAGCACAGCACCGCATTGCAGTCCTTCCCCAGATACGGCACCTTCTGATACTCCATGATCAGTTCCCACGGCTGACCGGGCTCCTCGGTACGATACTCATAAAGCTGCGTCGATTCGGACATGCTCCGGCGCCCGTTTTCCGGCGTATCATAAAACTTCAGTCCATTTTGCAGAAAAGCGTTTTCCGCATGCTCCGGCGCAGCGGTTTCTTTCGGTTCTGTCGTTTTCGTCGGTTCCGTGCTTTCGCTCGGTTTCACCGCAAGAGGCGCATCCTCTGATTTCGTCAAAGCGGAAGCCTGACTCGTCTCAGCGGAAGCACCTGTGGTTTCGGTGCCCGCCGCCGTCGTCTGACGGTTTTCCCGCAGCGGCGCAGTATGCGTTTCCGCAGGGATACTTTCCGCCGGTGCAGGGGTTTCCGTCTCTGCCGCACCGGTTCCGCTTTCTGACGGTCTTTCGTTGGTAAACGGAACGATCGGCGTTCTCAGCTCCGGGGCAGGAACCGGACGCGGGTTCTCATAGCTCCGATCCGGGGCATCCGATGTCGCATAGAACGAAACCTGCACGCCCTCCTCCAGATTGAACAGATAGATCGCCGTATCCTTGCCCAGCGGATTGTCATACCACGACGCCATGCCGCTGCTCTCCTCTGTGGGCAGACCGTAGTTTGCTTCCAAGGCGGAGATCCATTCCCGGAAGTTCTGACTGCGCGATATATCATGGTAATTCAGTCCGATCAGCCCGGAATCCGTGAAGCACAGGGTCAGATCGCAGGTATTGTCATACAGCGAGGTATTGGCATAATCCAGCATTTTCTGATGCGTTTCGTTCTCACCGGTTTCCCGCTCCCCAATCAGCGAAAAAGCGCTGCATACAGATTTCACGGCATCATAGTCCTCGAACCATGCCAGCCCCATCAGCGGCTCTGTCCGGTTTTCCGGCAGCTCGCCGCAGGCTGTCAGGGCAAGGCAGATTGCCGGAAGAAACGCCCATATTCTACGCAAATCACTCCCTCCTTTCCGCCCGCACCGTCACGCGGCTCTGCCCGTTCAGGGTGCAGGTGAACAGCGTCAGATCCCAGTCATCCGCGCTGCCGAACTGCATCTGCTCCACCGCCGTGCCGGGGATCTGCTCCAGATCGCAGACCGTGTAGATATGCTTTTCGCCCTTCATATCCGTAAAAATCAGCTCTGCGCCGTTGGAAAGCGTGCCGATTTTCCCGAAATGGGACGCATAATTATGCGCGGCGATCACCAGATCATCGGCATACAGATTTCCCGTATAGCGGCAGGGCGCGATTTTCAGCTCCGGATAGCTCCAGCCTGCCATGACCGGCAGCTCGATATCCAGATCCGGGATCGTCAGATAGCCGATATAGCTGTGCCCGTCGATCTCGGCGGTCTCCATTTCCGGCACGGTCGGCTCCTCATATTCGGCATACAGATCATAGCTCTCGCCGGTCGGCATCATCGTTTCCGTGACCGCCTCCGGGATGTCCTCCCGCAATGCCGAAAGCACTGCCTCTGCCTGTTCCCCGCCGTTTTTATCCTCCCGGATATTATGCAAAACAAGGAACAACGCTGCCAGCAGCAGCGCTGTCCCTGCAATAAAACAGCAATATTTCGCTATTTTCATGATTCTCTGTCCTTCCTGTGGAGTCGAAGTCCGACACCAAACAGCACGATTCCGCCGCCTGCCAGCAGCGGCACGGGCCACCAGAGCTGCCCTGTCTGCGGCAAATTGGGTGATGCCGGCGTGCCGGGCGTATTGCCTCCCGGAGAACCGGGCGGATAGGCGACGCCGGTTGTGACGGTATGTGTGGTGGTGTACTGCGGTGTCCGATCTGTTGTTCTTCTTGCCGTTGTGCCGGTGTCCATCACCTTTGTAGTAAATCCGGCGCTGGCGGCTGTTGTCTGTACTGCGGTTGTCTGAGTTCCGGTGTTGATCGTCGTCTGCCTGTCGATCACGCTTTTATCGCTGGTTGTCGTCGAGGCAGCCGGGGTCGTATTCACATCGGTTGACGAGCTGTCATCCCGCGGATTCTCGTAGGTGTTAACAATGACATACTGCGTATGGTTCCCGCGGTACACGACCGAATAATTCTTCGGGATCTCCTTTTCCTTGACGAGCCATTCATGTCCGGCTTCATCCGACCACTCGTAGGTCCAGTTGTTGGAATTGTCCAGCCGGACGGTTTCCCGCAGCTTGCCGTCACGGTACAGCTCGCTGACGATGTAGGTGCTCTCGTCCGGCGGCTGGTTCTTGTCGTTCGCCCAGACCTTTCTCACGGAATAATCCGCCGTCTGCTTGTCAAGGGTCTCAAGGATGATTTTCGGAAAGGCGTTCAGATGCGCCTGCTCCTGCCCGTTCATCTCAAAGAAAATTGCACTTGGGATGTAGGTTTTTGTGCCCTTTTTGAGGATCTCGCCCACAACGAGATACAGACCGTCCTCCAGTCCGCCGAATTGCAGTTTACCGAATTCGTCGGTATTTCCTTCACCGCGGTTCGGGAGTTCTTCCGTGATCGCGTAGCCGAGCGCAGAAGCTGTACCGCAACCTGCACATCATTGACCTTGGAATTCGGATCCTGTTCCCAGCTCTTTTCCGCGCCGATATCGATCAGCCGTACATTCGGAACCACCAGACTGGGATCCGCGCTGGTTGCGACTCTGATCTGATCCTTTGTGATGCTGATCTGATCCTTTGTGATGCCTGCGGCTGTAGCTCTGGCTGTGATCTGCTCCTCTGTCAGCGCCGTTATACCGCTGCCGCCTTCGTTATACAGGAAATAATAGGTGTTGCCTGCATTTCCGGCCACTGTATGGTCACCGGTCTGATACGGCGGCTTCGGATATTCGAAATCCTCGTGGTTATCCGGTGCCTTGACCTCGACGACCTTGTACAGCACGGTCTTTTCCAGCTCAATCTCAAAGCTTCCCTTCAGCACCATATTGGCTGCGTCCTCCGGGATATTCCCGGATGTTTCCGTCAGATCCTGCGAATAGCCTGCAACGTGCAGTGTATCCGAGAGATACGAATTGCTGCCGACGGTGATCGTCTGGAAGCTGAATGCGTCTGCATAGATCCATCGATTGTTACCCGAATCGAACTTTGCAAGCTTGAACTCTGCATTCAGGTCTTTGATCGACTTGCTGCCGATATCGACCTTCACGATCTCAAAGTTCTGTCCGACCCGCGTGCTGAATTCCGATTTCTGTACACAATAGGTTGTTTTGCGCGATTCGTCTTTTTTGTCGCCGCCGGAGGTGTGAACACTTGCTTCATTCTGGAGCGTCAGCGTTGAGCCGCTCTCCAGCTCCGTGCCGTCGGCATTTCTGATGACGTAGTCATACAGGATCTCGTAATGCCCGCCGTCCGGAAGTGTGAATTTGGTGATGTAGTTCTTTACCGGCGTGGCGGTTTTCAGGATCGCACTCTCGACAGAACGCTTCCAGGTTCCGTCAGAAATATCTTGCCCATTCATCTGAAGATTGAACTGGTTTCCATTCACATTATCTTTTTGTGTATCCTGGAGAAATGTGAGTTTGATCAGCAGATTGCCGGAGCTGTCAAAATAGCCGCTTTTGTCTGTTTCGTTGAAGTTTGCCTCCGGGAATTCCATCTTCACATACTGATTGACCGTCGGATCCGTGTAGAGTGCGCTGCTGTTCTGGTTAATGATCCACTGGGCATTGGGGGTTCCGCCCGAAAGCTTCACCATCAGCTCAAGTCCCTTGGGAGCCGGTTTCTGGAGATTCAGTACAAGTGCGGCGTAATTTCCGATATCCGCATTCGTAAACTGATCCGAGTAATCCTCAGTCGTCCGGTAATAGTCGTTCTCCTCAGAGACCGCGTAGGAATACTGATCGGCATCGACCTTGGTGCGCCTGCCGTCCGTATCGTAATGGAATACGGCAACATTTGCGATCCCCGGAACGGCCGTCACATCTGTCCCTGACTGTGTTTCGCCGTCCTTGGGCGTATAATCCAGAATCCTGAAAATATCGGTAACACTGACCGTGTTGCCTGCGGAGAGATAGCGGCTGTCCTTGTTGACGTCCAGCTTATAGTGTGCGGTGCCTTCTTTCATCGCAGCATAGCCGTTTTCTGTGCCGGAGGCGGTGTTGTTGATCTTGTCGATGTAGCCGATGTCGTCGCCGCCGGTAACATGCAGTGTGATTTCGTTCGGCGTGGTTTCCTTTGACTCGCGGATGCGGTTGGTCAGGCTGAATTCGCCCTTCGCTGCAAGTGCTGCATCTACCACGGATTTCGGGGTTGCGGTGTAGTAGGTGATGTAGGAAACACTCTTGCCGTTTTCCGGTGTCTGCATATCAAATACAGCAACGGTATTCGCCTTATCGTAGGTTACGGATAAATACTTTTCGCTGTCATACCAGTATGCATGACCCGGATACAATTCATTGATCCGCCCACGGTACATACCTTTCGTACCGCCGCCATTTGTTATGATCTCAATGCCATGCTCACCGCAGTCATCATAGAATACAGAGCCGTCTGTCAGTGTGTCTGTGAACGTATAACCTGTGTTGTTATCGCTTTGCGTCTGATTCGTCAGCATATCAACACGCCACTTGAACAGATAGCATTCCGTATCCACACCGTTCAGGTTCACGATCGCGGTGTCCACGGTCGAGATGTTTTCGCTTGACAGTGTATTATTCTGCAAAATGCCGTCGTTTTCTGTCAGCAGATCCACACCGGACAACTGCTGGCGGTTGCTGCCGTCGTTTGCATTGGTAAATACCGGCTTAAGACTCGGCGCCGGATTTGCCGCTTTCTTGGTATAGGGCGACTTCTCCGTATTGGTGATCGTCACCGTCGAATTGGTCGTGACCGTCTCGGAGCTGTAGCTTGCGGAATAGCCGCTCACCTCATCCTCAACGAGCTTGTAAACCACGTCACGTTCCGTGCTGCCGACTGTTGTCCGGGTCGGAAGGTTTTCCCATTCTGCCGACAGGTCATTGTCACCTTCAACCGGGATCGTCTGTTCTGCGGTGATGCTGCTGCTGATCTGATCGGCAGTCACCCAGGATGCGCCGCCGTTGGTGGATGCCATCAGCGTCACCTTGATCGACTCCGGCTTGGGGGTTCCCTGCGTCGAAACCCAGTGCTTCTGCATCTGGATCGTGATCTTCTTCGGCGTATTGGTTACAACCGAATCACCTGTCGCGTTGATGCCGGCTGCATCGGGGCGCGTGTAGAAATCCTCGCTCTCAGAAACCGGCGTGTAGCCAGCTGTGTGATACTTGACTGCGCTGATCTCCTGCGCACGGTACCAAACATCGACGTCTGTTTCGCCCACTTTTTCTGTAAGCGGCAGACCTCTCCAGGCGTTGTTGATCTTCCAGCCGGATGCACCGGTAAGGAGCCTGTCCTCTCCGTCCACTCTGACCCATTCCCCGTCGCCGACCTTCTTCATCAGCTGCAAGGTGATGCTGACATGATCTGCACGATCTTCATCATCTGTCCAGGTCTTGCTGACGGAAAGCGAGCTTTGATGCACGCCGTTTGCGTCGGGGTAACAGGTGCCGTTTGTGATCGAAACTGTTTCCGTGTCGTTTTTGTTCTTGGAGCTTACCTCCTCCGCACGGTAGTAGATCTTCTGTCCGACGGCGTTTTCACGCGGAAGTCCGGTCCAGGCATTGTCCAGCCGCCAGTTTTCACCGGCTGTGACGATTTTCTCACCTGCGCCGGAAACCTCTTCCCAGGTACCGTCCTCGCCGATCTTCTGCATCAGCTTCATCCGTACCTGACGGTATTGTCCTTCGTTGGTGCCGCCCTCCCAGACCTTGCAGATGGATACGTTCATCCTCTTCCATGTGTTCTTCACGGTAAAGGTCTGGTTCTGATTCACAACTTCTCCGGCGATCACTTCGGTCTCGCTTCCGGAGGGGCTGACGGTCAAGTCGCACAAGGCGACCGTGCCGGGGTGTTGCGAAATGGAGCTCGTAAAGTCTGGCGAACTTCCCGATCCGATGTTCTCCACGAACGCCCTCGCGTTCACGGCGTTGGAGGGCAACCAGTGGCTCTACACGAAGACCTTCGCCTGCCCGCCGCGCGAGCCGGGCGAGCGGGCGGTGCTCGTGTTCGACGGCATCGACACGCTCGCGGACGTGTTCCTCAACGGGGAGAAGATCGGCGAGGCAGACAACATGCTCATCCCGCACGAGTTCGACGTGACGGGCAAGGTGCGCGAAGGCGCGGAGAACACGGTGCAGGTGCTGATCCGTCCGGTGGGCCTCGCGGCGCGCGACAAGATCCCCGGCGAGCTCGGATGGACGATGGGCGGCGGCGCGAACCACGAGTTCTTCCGCAAGGCGCCGCACATGTACGGCTGGGACATCATGCCGCACATGCCGTTCAGCGGCATCTGGCGCGACGTGCGGCTTGAGGTGCGCCCGAAGTGCCACATCGACTACCCTGCCTGGATCGTGCGGGCGATCGGCGTGAAGCATCGCTGGGCGGACGTCCACGTGCGCATGCGCATCACCACGCCGTTCTCCGTGTTCTACAAGGCCAAGGTGCGGGCCACGCTCTCGCGCAACGGCAAGGTGCATTCGAAGGAGGTGCCGTTCCGCGGGCCGATGTGCAAGCTGCAGGTCGGCCTGACCGACGCCGACTTCTGGTGGCCGCGCGGCATGGGCGAGCCGGCGCTCTACGACGCGAAGATCGAGCTGATATCCGACGACGGCGCGGTCCTGGCCGCTGACGAGTGCAAGATCGGCATCCGCCAGTTCGCGTTCGAGTACGACGACGTCAAGCTGCCGGAACGTCCCGGCAAGTTCCTCTTCCGCGTCAACGGCGAGCCGGTCTTCATCCGCGGCGTGGACTGGGTGCCGCTCGACCCGATCCCGAGCCGCCAGGCGTCGCACTTAGAGAAGGTGCTGCCGATGATGGCCGACCTCAACTGCAACCTCGTGCGCGTGTGGGGCGGCGGCGTGTACGAGCCGGATGCGTTCTTCGACTGGTGCGATGCGAACGGCGTGATGGTGTGGCAGGACTTCATGATGGCGTGCGCGGTGCCACCGATGGTGGACGAGTTCGCGGAGGCGATGAAGAAGGAGGTGCTGTCCGTCGTGCTGCGCCTGCGCAACCGCGCGTCGCTGATGGCGTGGGCGGGCGACAACGAGAACGACGAGGCGGTGGTGTGGTCGCTCGGCGATCTCGCGCCGTCCCCGGCGACTTTCCGCATCACGCGCAAGGTCATCCCCGACATCCTGCGCGAGTACGACGTGACGCGTCCCTACCTGCCCTCCTCCGAGGCCGGCGCGCACGCGCTGCCGTCGCGCGCCACGTTCGACCGGATGATGCCGGCCGCGGACGTGCTGAAGCCGTGGAGCAACCCGGACGAGAAGGACTACCTCAAGCTGCAGTGGACGCCCCAGTGGGTATACCGCGCGACGAACCCGTATCTCGACAAGGACAACTGGGGCCTCGTGCACCGCAACGACCACGTGCTGAAGCAGACGGGCGCGCTCTTTGGCGACGTGCCGCGCCACGACGTGGATCTGCTGATCGAGCAGTCGCAGACAGCCCAGGCCGAGGCGATCAAGTTCCTGGTCGAGCTCTATCGCTCGCAGAAGTTCACGAAGAAGACCGGGTTCGTGGAATGGAA
>ONEQ01000332.1 GCA_900316885.1 uncultured Eubacteriales bacterium
CCACGGGATCGAAGAGATCCGTTTTTCCGACGGCAGCTTCCGGGATGATTACCGCGTGCAGTGCTACGCGAGATTTTTCCAGAGCGGCGTCTCGCTGCGGGATTCCTGCCGCATCTACAAGGAGATTCTGAAATTCTCCCTCTCCTCGTTCGTGAGCTTTCTGGCGGATTACGGGCTGTTCTGCCTGCTGTCCGCACTTACCGGGATGCCGTTGGTCTCCAATATCATCGCACGCATCCTCAGCGCCGTGCTGAACTTTACCCTCAACCACAAGCTCGTCTTTGAAAGCCGCAGCAGTATGCTGCACTCTGCCGTGCGCTATTTCGCACTCGCCGCTGCGATCCTCGTCTGCAACACGCTGCTCCTCAAGGGGCTGATGGCGCTGGGCTGCGCGGCGTTCCTTACCAAGCTTTTCACAGAGCTGCTCCTGTTCATCCTCAGCTATGTGGTGCAGCATCACTTTGTTTTCCGAAAGGAGCGTAAAAAGGTATGAAACGAAAGCTGTTCCCCATTTGCTACGGCACTGCGCTGGTGCTGTTCACGGCCTATATTTCCCTGGACACGTTCGTGCTTCGGACAGCATACCAGACTGACACCACGCAGATGAATACCGCCATGTTTGAAAGTCTCGAAACGACGCAGCCTTCTTCGGAAACGTCGCATCACAGCCGTCATGAGGCATCCGCGCTTGAAGCCGGTACAGCTCCGCAGACGGAAGCACAGACGAAAACCCAGACAGAGGCTCCGACAGAAGCACTGACCGCATCGGAAACGAGAGCTGATGCCGGGGACGGGCAGGCGCAGATCACCATGACGGAATACTACGAATACAACACGAAGATCTACGTTGCCGATGTGATTCTCCCCTCCGTGCAGGCGCTGAAAACCGCCTTTGCCGAGGATACCTACGGCAGGAATATCACGGCGAAAACATCCGAGATCGCCGCGGCACATAACGCCGTTTTCGCCGTCAACGGAGACTACTACGGCGCCCAGGAATGCGGCTGCGTCATCCGCAACGGCATTGTCTACCGGGATTCCAAGGGCACGAATGACGTCCTCTGCATCTATGCGGATGGCACGATGCAGGTCGTCAGCCCTGACGATTACACCGCCGACGAGCTCGTGAATATGGGCGTGTGGCAGGCGTTCAGCTTCGGACCGGGGCTGCTTTCGGACGGTCAGATCACCGTGACACGGGATCAGGAGGTCGGCAAAGCGATGGCAAGCAACCCCCGCACGGCAATCGGACAGATCAGCGCCAACCATTTCATTTTCGTGGTCTCCGATGGCAGAACGCAGGAAAGTGCCGGGTTGTCCCTCTATGAGATGGCGGCGTTCATGCAGAGTCTCGGCGTGACGACCGCCTACAGCCTCGACGGCGGCGGCTCGTCCACGATGTATTATAACGGTCAGGTCGTCAACAACCCCACCACGGGCGGCCGCATCAAGGAGAGAGGAGTGAGCGACATTGTGTACATTGGATAGAAAGCTTCTGCGGCAGATCCTGCTGCATCTGGGCGCAGCAGTCTGGTTTGCGTTCTTCGGCGCCGTGTATGAGCATTTCAGCCACGAGGTGTACTCGTACTGGATGATCTACGCCTTCGCCTTCCCGCTGGTGCTGGGAGCACTCCCTTACACGGTCTGCATGATGAAGTCCTACTTCCCGGGGGAACGTGTCATCCACCGCTGGAATGCGGCTGTCCTGACCTGGGCAGTCGGCTCGGTCTTCAAGGGCGTGCTCGACATCTACGGCACGACTAATTCCCTCCTGACCATTTACCCGGTCGCGGGCGGATTGCTGGCAGCAGCGGCGCTTGCAATTCTCGCGTTTCGGAAATCACCGGCAAGCCCCCCGGTCAGCGCAGAGTGACCAGATACAAAACAGTCGAGAATGTGTTCCATGGGATTCCCGTTGAGAACGCTGCAATCTCATCCCGCCTGTAGACGTAACAATTCGCGCAGCCGTGCCATGGATTCCGTATGGATATGGCGCTTGCACCTTTGTGTCACTTCCGGCAGATCACCAACAATTTTTTGGTGTCCTTCTGAAATTCATCCCCGGTCTGCCGGATCCGAACGTCAAATTCCCTGCTGAAATGCGCGATGCAGCCTCAGCCCTCATCCGGGAATTCAAAACGTCTGAAAGCTGTATTTGTCACATATTCCTGTTTCAGTTCCCCGAGCTTTTTGAAATGTGCCGTCTGCATGTGCTGCTCTGCCGCTTCCGGAGTTGTCCAGATCTCCAGAAGCAGGAGTTCATTTTCGTTTTCCGGATGAAAATAGTATTCATATTTCTCGTTGCCGGATTCTGCGCGGGAGGCTGCCGGGATCCCGCTTTCCTGCAAAGCATGATAGAATGACTCACGCATCCCGTCCTTGACCGTATAGTGTACTTCTACAAATCTTTTCATTGTTTTTCTCCTTTTCACTGGATTCTAAGAGTGTGATAAACGCCTCGGCGCTCAATGCAAAGTCAGCATTTAAAGATGACGGGAATCGAACCGCCGTATAACACTGAAATTTTACCGAATCCAGGCGATTCTTATTATCGTGTGTCCTGATTGTCATCATCGTTGCTCTCGGGTGTGCCTTCCAAAAGCGTTTCAAAATAATCATCCATCCTGTGATTCATCATCACATGCTCGTCAGAAAATGTATGCTGATAAATCAGCTTCCTTTCCTGTGCCATATAATATAAGTATACCACAAAAAGCTTCTTTTGTAGGTATACCACGATCTGCTGCGCTCTGCTGAGTGTTCCGAGCGGGATTTTGTCCGGCGGAAGATCCAGTACAGTCAGAAGACGCAAAGCATCTGTAAGCTGCATGGTGTTATGCTCCATGGATCGTTTCAGATTCTCATCAATCCGGATATATGCATCTTTCCCACCAATTTGCTTAATGGTAATCGTCTCACCGGGAATCAGCTTTGTGAGTATTTCCCCGACTTCCATGCATTGCCGGAGCCGTGTATCGTTTAC
>ONEQ01000304.1 GCA_900316885.1 uncultured Eubacteriales bacterium
TTTTTGATGTTAACAGTATGTTTACCGGCAGTCAGCATCACGCGGCGCAGGGCAGCATCGGTGTAGGCATCGCCCTTGGCATCGAAGCCGCCGATGTTATCGCCGTCCACGAGGACTTCATTGTACTTGTCGCCGCCAAGCCCCTTGACCGTGAGCGTCAGGCAGTAGCTCCCAGCAGAAGGGACCTCGATGGTGAAGGTGAGGTTGTCACTGTTATCCGCAAAATTCCCGACCGCCTTGCCGCCGGAGCAGGACGCATCGTCGAGGACGCTGTTGTTTCCGGAGAGTTTACCGTTCTCCGCTTCATAAACCGCGAAAACTTCCTGCGCCTCCGGCTCGGGCTTCTGCGTCAGCAGCCGTTTCATCATCGCCAGATCAAACACATCCAGCATGCCGTCCTCACAGAGATCGCCCGCCTGCCAGTTGGCAAGCTTTACAGTTTCAATACCCAAAAGCCATTTCTGCATCGTCACAACATCCAGCACATTGCACGCGCCGTCCGCATTCACATCGCCCCTGACACGCACTGTGACAGGCTGCGCGGGTTCCTCCGGCGTATCAGGCGTGATGGCTGGCACTTCGCCGTAGTGGTACACATCCGGCAGCTCGTCGAGCGAAAGGAGGTAGTCGCTGTTGTAGACGGAGTTCAGATAGGATGCGGTATTGATCTCATTGCTGTCGATGAACGAGGTGTGCCATGTCATGAACCAGAGCCATTTTGCGCCGTCTTTTTTCATCTTTTCCGGGTCAGGAATGGGACCGTTCTCGTGCAGGCAGACGGGCTTTTCTGCCACGCCGGCGGTTTTCTGATAGATGCCAAGGAGCGAATCTGTGTGATTCACATAGGTATCCGCACCGATGATGTCCACGCAGTCGTCGCCCGGATACCATCCGCCATTCACATCGCCGCAGTAGCCGAGGTTCCAGATCAGATTATCCAGCCCCCAGTCCTTGGTGTAGCGGTCATACATGATGCGCCAGAGTTTTTTGAAATTCTCCGCGCCGCCCTTGCCCCACCAGAACCACTTGCCGTCAAATTCGTGGAACGGGCGCCAGATGACCGGAACACCGACTTTCTGCAATTCTTTAAGGGCTTTCGCGCCCTTGTCCATACCGGCTATAAGGGTATTGTATTCATCCGTGCCGGGAGTGAGGGCTTTGTCCCAGTTCAGATCGGTGTTCAGGGATTCCGTGTGGCTGCCGGAAAAATCTGCACCGCAGTGCCAGCAGATCGTGACGATACCGCCCTTGTCATGCCATGCCTTTGCACGGCGGTTGCAGCCGGCAAAATCATCTCCCATATAATCCAGCCCGCGCAGCGCAGGATATTTTCCGCTGGCATTATGAATGATGTCGAATTCATAGTCCTCGCTGCCCATCCATGTCGATTCCTGCTGACCGGAGATCACATAATTCCCGTAAGTGTCATGCAGGAAGCGGTAGAGCGACTGCGCCTCGGCGGAGGCGTTCGGGTTGGAGAGTGAGGACTCCTGCGCATGGGCTGTGATGACGGTTTCTGTGTCCGCCGGAATGACTGACAACGATGTCAGCAGAAGCGTAGATGCAAGCAGGAACGGAATGCATTTTCTCATGATAATTCCTCCTTATAAAACGATTTCGATATTTTTATTATAGCGCATATCAAGAAAAACAAAAATGATTTTTTGCACCAAAAACAATCCATTTTGCACCATTTGCACAGGCCGCAGGGAATGTTGCAAAATATCAGTTTTTTGGTGCGAAACTGCATTGTGATTTTCCGACCTGTCTGCTACAATAGAAACAACAGAAAATCAAAGGGGGAATCACTATGAAACGTCAAATCGCTGCACTGACCGCCTGTCTGCTGCTGGGAAGCACGATGAGTCTGCTTCCGGCATCGGCAGATTACGCAAGAGCATCTGTCCACGACCCTTCGATTGTACGGCTTGAGGAGGGCGGGTATTACATCATCGGCTCTCATCTCGGCGCGGCACGCTCAAATGATCTGATGAACTGGACACCTGCCGCAAATTCTGACCGTGGCTCGACAAACACGACATTCTTCGGGAACATCTACGCCGACCTTGCCGTTCCGGAAAAATGGTCGAACACCTCTGCGGGCTACAATCTCGCCGGAAATATGTGGGCGCCGGATATTATCTACAATCACGACATGGGCAAATACTGCATGTACCTGAGTGTCAACGGACAGCAGTGGAACTCCTCGGTCGTGTTATGTACGGCAGACAACATTGACGGTCCCTACACCTATCAGGGGACGATCGTGTATTCCGGTTTTACCAATAACGCTGTCAACAATGTGAACGATA
>ONEQ01000128.1 GCA_900316885.1 uncultured Eubacteriales bacterium
GAGCATACAGAACGTCTCGCCGCCCTCCTTGTCGTGGGAGCCGTACAGATACACACGGTCACCGAACACATGCGGCTCACCGTCGGGGATGTATTCCGAAAGCGGAAGAAAGGGATTATAAACCTGATGCTTCATAGTTTGCCTCCTATATTATAGTGTTGCCAGAAGTGCTTTAATCTCTGCGCATTTCGCGAGTCCGTCCGAAAATGCGGTCGCACCGCCGGATGCCGTGCCGAGCTTCAGGGCATAGCTGTAATCCGGTGTCTCATCGCGCAGGACGCCTGCCAGAAAGCCCGCAATCATCGAATCGCCCGCACCGACGGAATTGCGCACGGTGCCGCGGCATACGCCCTGTGTGCGGCAGATGCCGTGCTCGTCGAGCAGCAGCGAGCCGTCGCCGGCTCTCGACACCAGCACATTGACAGCGCCCATGTCCTGTAGTTTTTTCGCATAGACTGCGATCTCGTCCTCGCCGTGCAGCTCTGTGCCGAACATCGCACCGAGCTCCTGCTCATTGGGCTTGACGAGGAACGGCTTGTAGGGCAGCGCCTTCAGGAGCAGATCGCCCTCGGCATCCACCACCGCACGCACGCCCCTGCCGGACAGACGCTCCAGGATGCGGCTGTACAGATCCTTCGGCAGACTGCCGGGGATGCTGCCCGCCAGCACAAGCGTATCGCCGCCTTGCAGGGCGTCGAGCTTTTGCAGGAATGTCTCCAGCGCATCGGCGCCGATCTCCGGCCCCTTGCCGTTGATCTCGGTCTCCTCGCCGGATTTGAGCTTGACATTGATGCGGGAGCTGCCGTGTGCCAGATGCACAAAATCCGTGTCGATACCCATTGCCGTGAGCCCCTGCTCGATTGCCTCACCCGTGAAGCCGCCGACAAATCCGAGCGCTCTCGACCGGATGCCCAGCTCTGCGAGCACGATCGACACGTTGATGCCCTTGCCGCCGAAATAAAGCGCCTCCCCTGCCGAACGGTTCACCGCACCCGGCACAAGCTGCGGCAGGTGCATCACATAATCGATGGCGGGGTTGCATGTGACTGTATAGATCATAGTGTTCCTTTCAGGAGACTGCTTCCTCGACGGGGACGCGGACGATCTCCACCTGCTCGATGCGCTTGCGGAACATCTTCAGCACACGCACCTGCAAGCCGCCCCGTTCAAAGGAATCCCCCTCTGCGGGGATCTTCTCCAGTACCTCCATGACCCATCCGGAGACGGTCATGGCTTCATATTCACAGTCCATGTCCAGATCCTCGAACACCTTCTCGACGTTCGCCTTGCCGGACACGATCCATGTATTTTCATTGGTCTGCTTGATCTCCTGCACGACCTCGTCGTGCTCGTCCCAGATCTCACCGACAAGCTCCTCGAGAATATCCTCCAGCGTCACAAGCCCGACGGTACAGCCGAATTCATCCATAACGATGGCGATATGGAGCTGCTGCTCCTGGAGCTCCTTGCGCAGGTCGGAGATCTTCTTGCTCTTGGGCACATAGATGACCGGCTTGATGATCTCCTCGATGCTTTTCTTGCCGCGGAACGTGATATTGTAGAAGTCCTTGAGGTAGACGATACCGATAATATTATCAATGCTCTCCTCATACACCGGCAGACGAGAATAGCCGCTCTCCGAAAAGACGTGTGCGACCTCCTCGTTGGACATATTCTTCTGGATTGCCTCGATGTCGATGCGGGGCGTAAAAATATCGCGCACCTCAAGCTCGTTGAACTCGATTGCCGAGCGGATCAGCTCGCTCTCGTCGGCATCGATGTTGCCGCCCTGCTCCGCCTCATCCACGATGGTCAGGAGCTCCTGCTCGGTGATGCCGGATTCCTCCGAGGATTTGAAGATCAGCCCCAGCAGCTTCTGCCAGAGCTTGAAGATCCAGTTGAACGGCAGCAGCACCCAGATCAGGACATTCAGCAGCGGCGCCGCAAGCATCGCGAATTTCTCGGAATTTTCCTTGGCGATGCTCTTGGGGGAGATCTCCCCGAAGATCAGGAGCACCAGCGTGACAACAACCGTGGAAACCGTGGCACCCAGATCCTCATCCTGGAGGAGCCGCACGAACAGCAGGGTTGCCAGCGATGTACAGGCGATGTTGACGATGTTATTGCCGATGAGGATGGTTGAGAGCATCTCGTCATACTTTTCGAGAAGCTTCAGGACGAGCGCTGCCTTCTTGTCGCCGTCCTCCGCCTTATTCTTGATGCGGATGCGGGACAGGGCATTGAATGCCGTCTCCGTTGCGGAAAAATACATGGAGAACAGAACGCATACCGCGATGATGATGAGGGAGACTGTCGTACTCATATGCATCCCCCTCTCCGGTCAGATACAACGAAAAGGGTAAAGCAACCCACTTGCCATACCCTGCCTGCCTTGCTATTTTCAAACATACTGTGACACGGGACGCCCGCGTCATCCGAACTGCTGTGTGTCATAGAATCCTCCTTTTTTGAATTGATACTATTATAGCACAAGTCACCCTGCTTGTCAAGAGGGAGCACCGTTTCCCCCGCCCCTTTTCAGCACCGACAAGAAAAGCCCCCGCGGAATGCAGGGGCTTGGTATGTCATATCCGAATTGTCTCTCATGCAGGTCTCATTCATGTGTCTGTGATATATGTCTATGATGTATGTCCGTGCGGCATGTCAGATGCTGATTACTCAGCGGATGCAGCAACACCAATTGCAGCACCCATATAGGAAACGGTCTCGTCAGCAGTCAGATACTTAGCCTTGAGAACAGTGCCATCCTTGAGGCAGATGTAGCAGGAGCCGTCATCCGGCTCTGCAAAGCCAATCGTGCAGGATGCGCCAGTGTAAACGTCGTCGAAGGTCATTCTGGTCCAGTCGATATTGTCCTCATCGGTCTCAGTCTCAGCCGTGTACTCACCGCAGAGTACATCACCGTCAGCATCCTGAGAAACCAGGATCAGGGAGCAGTACTTGGCACCGTTGTTGGTGAACAGGGAGAGTACCCACTCTACGCCGTTCTCGTCCTGTGCATACAGACCGGTATCGATCATGGAAGTGTCAACATCCATCAGGGAGAAGCCATCAGAGGAAGCGTCTGCTGCTGTATCATCGGAAGCAGCGGTATCGGTAGCGGTATCGCCCTCAGCGATGGCGATCGCAGCTGCCATGTAGTTCATGGTCTCGTCAGTATCCAGGTACTTAGCCTCGAATGTTTCGCCGTTGTTGGTGTAGATATAGCAGGTACCGTCATCCGGCTCTGCGCAGCCGATGCTGTAGTTGTTGCCGGTGTAAGCATCGGTGAAGCTCATCTTGGTGTAGTCAATGCCGTTATCATCGGTCGTGGTCTCCGCAGTATACTCACCGCAGATCAGGTCGTTGCTGCCGTCCTGACCAACCAGAATCAGGGAGCAGTACGGTGCGCCGTTGAGCTTGAACAGCGTCAGAACATACTCAACACCGTCATCATCCTGTGCATACAGACCGGTATCGATCATGGAAGCGTCGAGATCCATCAGAGTGAAATCAGTCTCTGCCTCAGTCTCAGCCTCGGTCTCAGCCTCAGTCTCAGGCTCGGTTTCTGCCTCGGTTGCAGCCTCGGTAACAGCCTCGGTTGCTACATCGGTCGTCTCAGGTGCAGAGCCGCCGCAGGCAGTAAATGCTGCCATGGATACAGCCATAACTGCGAGAATCGCAGCAATTTTCTTCAGGTTTTTCATAAATCTCTTCTCCTCTGTATATGTGTTTCTTGACAGACATACAGCAGAACGGGGCTTGATACTTAAGGAGGGGGGAATTGGGGGATCGCCCCGGACTGCTGCAGTACATCATTATATTATAACAGTACCGCTGTTATAACCGGATAAACAAAGGTGTGGTATCACTTTGTTTACGATTGACATTATAGCACGTTATTTGGAAAAAATCAAGCTTTTTTCGTGAATAACATGTTTTTTACGTGAATAACAAACCACGTCCGAAATTATATACAAAACTTATCGACGCTTGAATAAAACATTTATGACATTGCCCGCATCGTTATTGATGCGGGCAGTATGGGAATGATGCAGTTACTCTCCGAGCAGGGAAAGGCAGGCGTCAATCGCCAGCGGGTACTGCTCGGGCTGTGAGCCGACAATCGGGGTAATAAGCTGCTTGCCCTGACTGTCCACAAAGAAGGAGGCGGGGACGCCCTGTGCGTAGAGCGTCGATTGGGTGACCTGGCTGGTGTCGATCAGATTCGTGTAGGTGCAACCGTTCACCTCCAGGAGCTGCTTTGCCTTTTCCAGCCCGTCCGGTGTATTGGCATCCAGACAGATGCCGATGATCTGGCAGTCTTTCTCCTCGAATTCCTTTGCAAGCTTTCCGAGCTCGGCAAGCTCATTCAGACTGGGCTCACATTCGGTTGCCCAGATATTAATCATCGTCACCTTGTGTCCGGCGAACAGCTCACCGGAGGTGGTGGCTTTGCCGTCGAAATCGTCCGCGGTGAAGACCACTCTGCCGTCCGATCCGGTGTCCTGCTGCTGCTGCTCGACAGGCTCGGTGAAGGTCAGCGCAGCAGTGAAGGTGTCCGGATCCGCGCAGAATGCGGCATAGTCGTCGTAGAGGTCACCGAGCTTTTCCCTGTAGCCTTCACGGACGGAATCGGGATAATGCAGGAGATAGAAGGTATATTCGCCCGCCTTGCCGATCTCCTGCACGGAGTCGATCACGGTATCGCCGAAGGTTTTGCAGTCCTTGAACACCTCGGTCAGCGGCTCCGATGCCGTGCCCTTTATGAGCCCGATGCAGAACGTCGGCGCAAGCAGAGAATTGTGGTCATTCCAGCCCTTGCGCGGCTCCTCGGGGAGCTCCTGACCGCGGTCCCTTGCTTCGAGCACCTTTGCGGTATGCTCGTTGAACGCCTCGAAATCCTCCACTGCAACGCCGAGATACTCCAGCTCCAGAAAACCGACGCCGGCTCTGCTTTTCAGCATACCGCCGTTAAAGGCGAGCATTCCCTTCATGTCCTTGTATTTTTCCGGGAACTGAAAGGAAATGCCTAAGCTGGGGATTTCCGTCGGTGAGAGCATATGCGCATCCGCCTGAGTGCCGGAGGCATCCTCGGTGCCGGGCTTTCCGGAGCCGTCACCGGTTTTGGCGGTATTGCCGCATCCGCAGAGCATTGCCGCACACAGGAGCAATGCCAGTATTTTGCCAATATTTCGTTTCATAGTCAGCCTTCCTTTGCTTTGATGGGGTGTAGTCTATGGCTATTATAGCACAAAATGCCAATAAAATCAAGCATCTCCGGCATCGAGTGCAGAACGGATGCATGGTCCTTATCAGATTCGCTTCTTGACGGACACAGAAAATTATGTTATAATAACCATAACCATCAATGCACGGAACAGGAGGTCAAATCATGCCATTTCAGATCATCCGAAATGATATTACCCAAATGCACGTAGACGCAATCGTCAACGCGGCGAACAATTCACTTCTCGGCGGCGGCGGTGTGGACGGAGCCATCCACCGCGCAGCAGGTCCGGGACTGCTGGCGGAATGCCGCACGCTCGGCGGCTGTGAAACCGGCGAAGCCAAGATCACAAACGGCTATGCGCTGTTCGCACGCTGGGTCATCCATACGGTCGGTCCCGTCTGGTCGGGCGGCAGAAACGGCGAAGCGGAGCTCCTTGCCGCATGCTACCGGAACAGTCTGGAGCGTGCCGCCGAAAAGGGATGCGATTCCGTGGCATTTCCGCTGATCTCCTCCGGTGTTTACGGCTATCCCAAGGAGGAAGCTCTGTGGATCGCAGAGGAGACGATCAAGGCATATCTCGATGAATCGGATCACGACATGCTTGTCTTTCTGGTGCTCTTTGACAAGGAGTCCTTCTCTGTCAGCGAGGAGCGCTTTGCGGAAATCCAGTCCTACATCGACGACCGCTATGCGGAGGAGCATGCCAACCTCCGCACCATGAACGCCGCTGCCAGCAGCAAGGCACCCTTCCCTGCCGGTCTTTTCGGATCAATCAAGCAGAAGCAAGCCTCTGCGCTGTGTGGATCCGCAGTATCGGCAATGGCTGCGCCGAGCGGTCTGGAGCGTGCCCTGAACCAGATCGACGAGAGCTTCACGGAAATGCTCCTGCGCAAGATTGACGAGCGCGGCATGACCGATGCCCAGTGCTACAAGAAAGCCAACATCGACCGCAAGCTGTTCTCGAAGATCAGGAGTGACAAGTACTATCACCCCAAAAAGGCGACAGTCATCGCATTTGCGCTGTCGCTGGAGCTCTCCCTCGACGAGACGAAGGACATGCTCATGAAGGCAGGCTTTGCCCTCTCCCACAGCAGCAAGTTTGATATTATCGTGGAGTATTTCATTTCCCACGGGATATATGACATCATGGAGATCAACAATACTCTGTTTGCTTTCGACCAGATGCTGATCGGCGGGTACGACAAATAAAGGCAGCCCCCTGCATCTGCTCCCCCTCCCCCTTGGGGGAGGGCATGGGGTGCGGGGCATTTGCCCCGCAAGCGGGGTGCATGAGGCGCAGCCCCCTGCATCTGCTCCCCCCTCCCCCCTGGGGAGGGCATGGGATGCGGGGCATTTGCCCCGCAAGCGGGGTGCAGGGGGCGCAGCCCCCTGCATCTGCTCCCCCTCCCCCCTAGGGAGGGCATGGGGTGCGGGGCATTTGCCCCGCAAGCGGGGTGTAGGGGGCGCAGCCCCCTGCATCTGCTCCCCCTCCCCCCTAGGGAGGGCATGGGATGCGGGGCATTTGCCCCGCAAGCGGGGTGCAGGGGGCGCAGCCCCCTGCATCTGCTCCCCCTCCCCCCTAGGGAGGGCATGGGG
>ONEQ01000129.1 GCA_900316885.1 uncultured Eubacteriales bacterium
TGCGCACGATGCGCGTGACCGACGGATTGACCGGGTTTTGCTCGGAAAATGGGGGATTCCCGTGATGCTACTGCTCCTGTGCGGGATCCTCTGGATGACGATGACGGGGGCGAATCTCATCTCCGCCCGGCTGTCCGGGATGCTGTTCGGCGTGGGGAACAACTGCGGGCGCTTCTGGAACTGCTGCATACGCCGGTACAGCTCACGAGTCTCCTGATTGACGGAATCTACCGGACAACGGCATGGGTTGTGGCGGTGATGCTTCCGCCCATGGCAATTTTCTTCCCGCTGTTCACGCTGCTGGAGGATGCGGGGTATCTCCCGCGGGCGGCGTATCTGCTTGACAAGCCCCTGCGGAAATCCGGCGGATGCGGAAAACAGGCGCTCACGATGTGCATGGGACTGGGGTGCAATGCCTGCGGCGTGGTCGGCTGCCGGATCATCGACAGCCCGCGGGAGCGCCTGACGGCGATGCTCACGAACGTGTTCATGCCCTGCAACGGGCGGTTTCCGCTGCTCATCATGATGGCGGCGTTCCTCATTCGCGGCGGATCTCCGCTGGCATCGGCGGCACAGGCGGGGATCCTGGCGCTGTCAATCGTGTGCGGGGCTGGGGTGTCGCTGCTGGTATCACGCATTTTGCACCGGGCGGTGCTGCGCGGGGAGTCAAGCGCATTTCTCCTCGAACTGCCGCCGTACCGGATGCCCCAGTTCGGCCGCACACTCCTGCGGACATTCCTCGACCGGACGGTATTTGTGCTGGGACGCGCCGCGGCGGTTGCGGCACCGGCGGGGCTGGTGCTCTGGCTCATGGCGCATATACAGGCGGACGGGATGCCACTGCTTTCGTTCTGCGCGGCGCATCTGGATCCTGTCGCGGCGGTGTTCGGGATGGACGGGATGATTCTGCTGGCGTTTCTGCTGGCATTTCCGGCGAATGAGCTGGTGCTCCCGGTCATCCTCATGGGCTATCTCGCGCAGACCTCCCTGACCGAGCCGGGGACGCTCGGAAGTGTGCAGGACATTCTCCTCGCGCACGGCTGGACGCCGGTCACGGCACTCTGCGTCATGGCGTTTTCGGTCATGCATTTCCCGTGCTCGACGACGTTTCTGACGATCCGTCGAGAATCGGGCAGTCGGAAACAGGCGCTGCTGTCGCTTGTGATTCCGACGGTGGCGGGACTGACCGTGTGCTTTCTGATCCGGGCAATCAGCCGGATGCTGTAACACAATCCTCCGCTTTGGCATAGGATGCAGAAGCGGAGGTGGTCGTATGCTGAGAGCGTGCCTGCTGGCGGCGGCAGTATGCATGGATACATTTTTTGCGGCGATGGGGTGCAGCATGGGCGGCATCCGCATCCCGAAGCGCTGCGCGGCGCTCATCAGTGTGATCGGGTGCGCGTTCCTGGGCATCTCGCTGCTCGGCGGGCAATTGCTCGAAGCGCTCCTGCCGGGGGAATTCTGCCGGTATGCGGGGGCGGCGGTGCTGTGCATCATCGGCGGGATGCAGCTTGCGAAGGAGGGGCTGCGAGCGGTATTCCGGTCGAAAAAGCCCCATATCCGGCGAAAAGCGCTGGGGCTTGTCATAGACATCTGCTTTGACGAGACGCTCGCGGATGCGGACGGCTCGAAAACCCTGAGCATCCGCGAGGCGGTGAGCTTTGCGGCAGCGCTCTCGCTTGATTCGCTGACAACGGGACTCGGCGCAGGGATCGGCGCGGAATGGATGCTCCCCTGTCTGGGGCTGGCGCTGGTGCTGGGCTTCACCCTTACGCTCCTCGGCGCGGTGATCGGCACGCGTTGCGGGCGGCGGCATCTGCAATGGCTCGGCGGTGTGATGCTCATTGTGCTTGCGGGGTGCCGGCTGTTGTAGAAGGCGAAATGTGGGGCGGGGAGGCTTGCTTTTTCGATTGAGATATGTTATACTAAAAGAGTCAGCCAATGACAATCAAATTTGGGGAGGAATACACATGAAACGTATGAACAAGGCTCTTTCGCTGCTGTCCGCAGCCGTACTGGGGTGCTCGATGCTGCTTCCGGTCAGCGCACAGGCTGCCGGTATATTGGGCGATGTTGACGGGAACAGCATCATCAATGCCGAGGATGCAACGGAAATCCTGAAGGAAGCTGCCAGACGCGGTGCAGGCACTGTGAATAAGGATGCTGCATTTGAAGCGGCTGCGGATGTCAACAAGGACGGCAAGATCACGGCAGACGATGCGCTTGAGATCCTGAAATATGCCTCCAAGGTCGGAACCGGTAAGATGATGGCAAGCCTGGAGGATTACCTGAATTACCAGAAGGCCGGCTACACACCGTCCTACAAGACACGCAAGGTCTACGGCATGGATATGACCCAGCAAAAGGACGACAATTTCAATGGTGAATTCCTGACCCTGACCTTTATGGTGAAGGATGCCGCCATCGCCAGCCGGTTCCCTGTCCGCATCGTCAAGACGGATGTGGCAAGCTGGGAGAAGGTTGTCACGCTGCACCCGGAGATCATTCAGGGCGAGGTCGGCATTGGTGTTACGCCCAACACTCAGCCAACAATGCTCTCGAAGGATTTTTGCATGAAGGTCAACAGCACGGTTGCACAGAAGGGCGGCGTGGTGAATGTCACGGTCAATGTGTCCGGCAATCCGGGCTTCTGCGGCTATATTCTTGATGTGGCATACGATCAGAACGCCATGGAGCTTGCAAGCGTTGCGACCGGCAAGGATTATCACGGCATCGCAGAGCTGAATTAAAGCGATAGATCCAGCCTATTACCGCTAATAGAAAAAAACGAATTGCCAAAACCGAAAATCTATGGTATACTATAGATGTAATCTATAGCGAAAGGAAGTCCTGCCAATGAATATTGAAACCAAATGCCTGCACGAGGGTTATGTCCGCAAGAACGGTGATCCCGGTGCGCTCCCGATCGTGCAGAGCACGACCTATGTATTTGACTCTACACAGCACATTGCAGATCTGTTTGACATGCCGACTGAGTGCATGTATTCCCGTTTTGCGAATCCGACCGTGGACGCGGTAGAGAAGAAGATCGCCGCACTGGAGGGCGGTGTCGGTGCGATGTGTACGAGCTCCGGTCAGGCGGCATCGCTGCTGTCCGTGCTGAATCTGGCGAATGCCGGCGACAGCATCCTCGCGGTAAGCTCCCTGTACGGCGGCACGGTGAATCTGTTCGCAGTATCCCTGAAGAAGCTGGGCATCGAGTGCATTTTCGTGGATCCCGAGGCAGACGAGGCAGCGCTTGAGGCTGCGATCAAGCCGAACACCCGTCTGGTATTCGGTGAGACGCTGGCAAATCCGGCTCTGAATGTGTTCGACATTGAGCGCTTTGCGAATTTTGCGCACAAGCATAAGATCCCGCTGATCGTGGACAATACCTTCCCGACCCCGATTCTGTGCCGCCCGTTCGAGTTCGGTGCGGATATCGTGGTACATTCCACCACCAAGTACATGGACGGACATGCCCTGCAGGGCGGTGGCGTGATCGTGGATTCCGGTAATTTCGACTGGACAAACGGCAATTTCCCTGACTTTACCGAGCCGGACGAGAGCTATCACGGCGTGGTATACACCAAGGAATTCGGCAAGATGGCGTACATCATCAAGGCAAGAATGCAGCTCATGCGCGATTTCGGCTGCTATCCGGCGGCAAATTCCGCATTCCTGCTGAATCTGGGTCTGGAGACGCTGGCTGTCCGCATGGAGAAGTACTGCCAGAATGCGACGGTTGTCGCAAAGTTCCTCAGCGAGTGCGAGGATGTGGCAGCAGTTGCCTATCCGGGTCTGGAGGGCGACAAGTACTATGAGCGTGCCAAGAAGTATCTGCCGAACGGATGCAGCGGTGTCATCTCGTTCAACATCAAGGGCGGCAGAGAGCGTGCGACGAAGTTCATGGATGCGCTCAAGCTCGCAAGCCGTGAGGTGCATGTAGCGGATATCCGCACCTGCGTCCTCCATCCGGCAAGCATGACCCACCGCCAGCTCACCGACGAGCAGCTTGTGGCTGCCGGCATCGATGCAGGCATGATCCGTTTCTCCGTTGGTCTGGAGAACGTGAACGATATTCTGGACGATATCAAGCAGGCATTTGCGGCAAGCAAGTGAGCGGGGCTCTGCCCTGCACCCCATCCGCGCTTTTCCCCGGAGTTTTGGCTCCGGGGATTTTTTTGTCATGAAACAGGACGAACCTGCATAGAATGTACCATCAAAACCCCAAGGAGGTACAGAACATGGAACTGAGAACCGAGCGTGCGGCTGTTACCGCCGCCGAGCCTTGCGGCAGCATCCTGCAGGAACAGGGAATCGAGCTGGATCATGTGCTGCCGGATTATTACCCCGATGTCTGCAAGCTGGTCAAATGCTTCGTCAAGCCCACCGTCCTCAACGAATCCCTCAATGGCGACAAGCTCTCCTATGAGCTCCGCGCCGAGGTGCGCATCCTCTATTGCAGCGAAAACTCCAACATCCTGCAATGCGTGACACAGACGCTGCTATTCTCACGCACCGCCGATCTGCCCGCCGGGGAGCAGGTCAGTGTGGAGATTCTCCCGTCCGTCGATTACATCAACTGCCGCGCCGTCAGCCGCCGCCGGCTCGATGTGCGCGGTGCCGTCACCGTCCGCATCCGCACCTGTCCCACCCGCACGCAGGAGGTGCTCTCCGATGTGTCCGGGCGCGGCATCCAGATGCGCCGCATCCCGGTGCAGTTCCCGTCGCGCACAGTCCGCGCCGTGCAGAGCATCGTACTCGCGGAGGATCTGGAGATCGGCAGCGCACAGCCGGCACTTTTGCATGTGGTGCGCTGTGAGGCGCGTGCGGTGGATCTGTGCGGAAAGCTCGTGCAGGAGAAGCTGATGGTGCAGGGCAATCTCCGGCTGCAAATTCTCTACGCCTGCGAGCGCGACGGGGACGGCAGTCTTGAGCCCATGACCTTCACGCTCCCGTTCAGTCAGATTCTCGATGTGGAGGGGCTGGACGAAAACGACGACTGTCGTCTGTCCTGCGATACAGTGAGCTGTGACCTGAAGCCCGCCGCCGAGCCGAACGGGGATATTCGTGCGCTGCGCTGTGAAGCGGAGCTGCGGGTGCGGTGCATTGCCGTGCGCACGGCAAGTGAACAGCTGGTGTGCGATGCGTTCTCGACCGAGCATCCGTGTACCTGCCGGACGGTGGAGCTTCTGACGGCGGGGGCGCCGGCTGCGGTTTCCGAGATGCAGGTGATCTCCGCCAAGCTCCCCTGTGCGGACGAAGCGCTTGACTGCGTGTATGACGCATGGTGCGACGTGCGGAATCTCACGAGCGAGACCGGGGATGCGGAGATTGTCCTGAGCGGGATGCTCTGCTGGAATGTGCTGGTGCGCGAAGCGGGCGGGATGCCGCGCCTGCTGGAAAAGGAGGAGCCGTTTGAGCACCGGTTTGCGCCGGGTGCGGTGAGCCGGGACGATCTGCTGCAAATCACCGCACGTGCCGAAAACTGCGCCTATACGCTGTCGGGTGCGGAGGAGGTGTCCCTGAAAGCCGAGCTGCGCATGGAGGGGACGCTTACGCACTGTACGAAAACGACGGTGCTGTCGGGGCTGGAGGTGCAGTCCGAGTCGGAGCATCCGCGGGATTATGCGCTCAAGCTCTACTACGGCAAGGCGGGCGAGCCGGTGTGGGACATCGCGAAGCGCTGCCACACGAGTGTAGATGCGGTCATAGAGGAAAACGACCTGACCTCCGACACCCTGACCGAATCCGGGATGCTGCTGATTCCCATTATCACATAAAGCGGAAGGGGTGCAGGGGTCCACGACCCCTGCCGGGGTCGAGGGGCAGCGCCCCTCGTGGGGGTTTAGGGGGCAAAGCCCCCTAATCGGGCGCAAGCCCGACCAAAAAGGAGGTTACAGTATGCAAGACATTTACAGCGACATCGCCCTGCGGACGGGCGGTGACATTTATATCGGCGTGGTGGGACCCGTCCGGACGGGGAAATCCACGCTCATCAAGCGCTTCATGGAGCAGCTTGTGATCCCGAATATCGAGAGCACCTACAAGAAGGACCGCGCTGTTGACGAGCTGCCGCAGTCGGCGGCGGGCAAGACGATCATGACAACCGAGCCGAAATTCATCCCGGAGGATGCCGTTCCGGTGCGGCTGGCGGACGGGGCGCAGTTCCGGGCACGGATGATTGACTGCGTGGGATATATCGTCCCGTCGGCGTTGGGGTACATCGAAAACGAGATGCCGCGCATGGTCATGACGCCATGGTTTGAGGAGGAAATCCCGTTCAACATGGCGGCGGAGATCGGCACGCAGAAGGTCATCACCGAGCATGCGACGGTGGGACTGGTCGTCACGACGGACGGGAGCATCAGCGACATTCCGCGTGAGGAATACGCCGAATGTGAGGAGCGCGTGATCCGCGAATTGCAGGAGCTGGGCAAGCCGTTCGCGGTGCTTCTCAACTGCGTGAATCCCGACACGGACGAAGCGCGGAGCCTTGCGATGCAGATGCAGGAGATGTATCACGCCACTGTCCTGCCGGTGAGCTGCACGCAGCTGGAGGAATCGGGCATCCGGGATATTCTCACGGCATTATTATATGCATTCCCGATCCGCGAGGTGAATTTCGCGATGCCGGGTTGGATCTCGATGCTCGAAAAGGGGCATCCGGTCAAGCAGGCGGTATTTTCCGCGATCCGTTGTGCGGCGGAGAATCTGCACACGGTGCGTGATGCGGCAGGGCTTGCGGCGCCGATCTGCGACTGTGAGTATGTGACCCGCGCGGAATCGACGGCAATCGATTTGGGCTCCGGGACGGTGACGGACGGGTCGCTGTTTTTTGATATTCTCAGCGAGGAAACGGGGCTGGAAATCCGCGACGAGGGGAGCCTGCTGGAGATGCTCAAGGAGCTGTGCGCGGTCAAGCGCTCCTATGCGCGGCTGGAGCCTGCCCTGCGTGAGGTGGAAGCGACGGGGTACGGGATTGTGATGCCGGAGACGGATGAACTGCATCTCGAGGAGCCGGAGATCATCAGGCAGGGCGGCAAATACGGTGTTCGGCTGAAGGCGTCCGCGCCGTCAATCCACATGATGAAGGCGGGCATCACGACGACGGTCAGCCCGATTGTGGGCACGGAGAAGCAGAGCGAGGAGCTGGTGATGTACCTGTTGCAGGGCTTCGAGGAGGATCCGGCGCGGATCTGGGAATCGAACATCTTCGGGAAATCCCTGCATGAGCTGGTGAACGAGGGACTGCATTCCAAGCTGTTCAAGATGCCGGTCGAGGCGCGGCTGAAATTGCAGGAGACGCTTGAGCGCATCATCAACGAGGGCTGCTCCGGTCTGATCTGCCTGATCCTGTGAGGGCAGGGGCGCTGCCCCTGCACCCCGCAAGGGGAGCGTGGCTCCCCTTGACCCCATCCGCTTTTGGAATTGGTGGATACAGGAAAACCCCCGGTGCGGTTGCATCGGGGGTTTTGTTTAGTGTCCGCGGGGTTTTCTTTGCATTTCGCCCTTTTCGGTGCGGAGATCGGCATAGAGGAGGTCGCAGAAGGCAAGTGCCAGCGGGATGACTGCGAACCAGACGCCTTTGCCGCCAAACAGATTGCACGTGATCGTCGAGGTCACGCCGCCCAGCGTGAACAGCGCCAGCATCCCGGCGTGAAAGAGTGAGCGCTTGAAATGCGCGGGATCTGCGTGGCGGATGCCCTTGGTGAAGAACACGCCCACCTGCCGGACGTGATTCGTGCAGAAGGTGGTCGCCATCGGGATGCCGTCCGCCTGCCGGAAGGTGTTGTACTGCATCGAGCAGATCACGTTGACCATGATCTGTGAGATCTGGAACGGCGCGGAATCCGGGATGAAGCCCAAAACGACGACCGTCGCAATTTCGATGAGCAGCAGCAGCGTATCCCACCGGATGAGCCCGAAGCGCTTGATCGATCCGGCGATCCACTCCGAGACGACCGCGCCCAGCGTATACGCGGTGATCGGGATGAGGAGATAGCGCACCATCGCCCAGTCCCGGTTGCCCAGCGACATCGCCAGCAGGACGAAATTCGCCGTCTGCGCGTTGCAGAAGATGCCGCCGCGCACGGAATAGGTGAAGCCCCCGAAGAATCCCCCGACATACATCAGCGCCGCCAGAATCCACCAGCGCTCACATTCCAGAAATTCCTCGCTTTTCTTGGAAAACGGCATGGATGCCCTCCTTTTCCACTGTTCACAGCTTAATGGGTGCGGGGCGCAGCCCCCCTCAATAGCCCCCTCCCCTCTGGGGAGGGGGTTGGGGGTGGGGCGGCACTGTATTTAAGCTGTGGATAGTGCTTTACTGCCTCTATTATACAGCATTTCGGTGTGCGTTGCAAGGCGGGGATTTTCCACAATTCTTGGCATATTCGCTAAAAAGTGAGAGTCAACTTTGTGTACTATCACCCGGCGAAAGGCGCTGACAAACGGCGAAAAATGTGCTATAATAGAGATACGCATTGTTTTGGGAAAGGGGCGTATGCATGAAACAGATTCCATATAAAAAGCTTCTGGCGATTCTGGCGGTGGTGCTGGCAATCGGCGCAATTACGGCGGTACCGCTTGCGATCCACGCGGATTTCGGGGATTTCGCGGGAGATAATGACTACGACTACGGCGGCGGAGGCGGCGGCGGCAGTTACAGCGGCGGCGGGAGCTCATCCTCGTCGGATGATGATGACGGCGGATTCCTGATCTGGCTGTTCTTCCAGTTGTTCCGGGTGGTATATGATCTGTTCGGTATTCCGGGCGTAATCGTGCTGATTCTGATTTTTGTGGGAATAGGAATTGTTCGTAAAATGATTAATAAGCGTACACCGCAGCAGCCGATCACGGCACAGCCTGCACATCAGGCGCCTGCATCCGATCTGAAACCGATCGGCGCGTATCACCAGCTTGACCCGGCATTTGACGAGGCGGCATTCCGTGAGAAGGTCTCCAATCTCTATGTACAGTTCCAGAATGCCTGGACGGACAAGAAGATGGACAGCCTGCGCCCGTACCTGACGGATGCGATGTATGCGCAGTTTGACCGGCAGCTTGAGGCATACCGCCGGAACGGGCAGACGAATTATGTGGACCGCATTGCCGTGCTCGGCACGGAGCTGACCGGCTGGAAGCAGGAATCCGGCAAGGATGTCATGATGGTGACACTCCGCACGCGCATCGTGGACTATGTCAAGAACGACGCGACCGGCGAGCTTGTCCGCGGCAGCATGACGCAGGAGAAGTTCATGACCTACGAATGGACGCTCGTGCGCACCTCCGGGCAGACGACCTCGAACAGCGTGGGTCTGACGGGGCAGACGTGCCCGTACTGCGGCGCTCACATCGACATCAATCACACGGCGGTCTGCGAGTACTGCGGCAGCGTGCTCACGACGGACACGTTCGATTGGGTGGTATCCAATATCCGCGGTATTTCACAGCGTACAGGGCGCTGACCGCATGAAGCGCTTTAAGCTCTGGATGACGTATGCGGTCGAATTCACGGTCTGTGCCCTCTGCGGGTGGCTGTATGAGGAGGGGCTGGAGCTGGCGGTTTATCACGCCTATGCCGACCGCGGCGTGCTCCACCTCCCGCTGCTGCCGATCTACGGCTTCGGCGGGCTGCTTCTGGTGCTGCTGTACCGGAAGCGCAATGCGGCTTGGTTCGTGTTCGTGACCGCGGCGCTCGTCACGACGGTGCTGGAGCTGGCGGCATCCTACCCGCTGGAATGGGCGCTGGGCTATCTGCCGTGGGACTACAGCGCGTGGATCTGCAATTTCGAGGGACGCATCTCGCTGCTGAGCTCGCTGATTTTCGGCGGGCTGGCGCTCCTGCTGGTGAAGGTCGTGCATCCGCTGTGCAGAAAGCTGGAGGATGCGCCGTCCATCCCGGTGAATCTCGCCGGCATCCTGTGCGGCGCGGCATTTCTGACCGACTGCGTGCTGACATGGATTGTCCGGATATGAAAAATCCCCTCTCTGACGCATCAGAGAGGGGCATTTTTATGCGACCTCTAAAACCTCCCCTTTTGCTGTTCTGCGAAAAGCAAAAGGGCTGTTTGTGGGGCTTCGCCCCACACCCCACCTCTAAAAACATCGTTTTTAGAGGCTCCCTTTAGGCGATATAGGCTCTGACATGCAGCGGGATGCCGAGCTCATCGGCTTTCTTCTGCGCTGCGGCGACCTCGTCGGGCGTGATGACATCCACGACGGTGAAGATCGTCTCAGTGCCCTCCGCCTTGCAGGTCTTGGCAAACGAAAGCATCGTATCATAGGCATTATCCGGCATTCCCCTGGGATTTGTGACACGGTTGTAGACCGCGGAATCGCCGCCGTTGAGGGAGATGGACACCTTGTCGAATGCATGGGCGACGCGCTTTGCGGCGGTGCCGTCGGCGTCGGGGGAATAGAGCTCGGTGAGTCCGTTGGTGTTGATGCGCAGGACGGCGGTCGGGCAGACCTTGCGGATGTAGTCCGCCAGCTCGCAGATGAAATTCAGGCGCATGGTCGGCTCGCCGTAGCCGCAGAAGACGATCTCCGGATAGGAGGACAGATCGCGTCTGGCGAGTGCGTCCTGCATTTCCTGCATGGAAGGCTCATGCTCCAGCCACAGCGGATCGGAGCCGTAGGCGCCGTCGTCGTTCTTGCGGATGCAGAACACGCACGCGCACGGGCAGTGGTTGGTGACATTCAGGTAGAGATTTCCGCCTGTTTCGTAGGTCAATGTCATTGCTTTTTTCATGATAAAACACTCCAGTCAATGGGGCAGGGGCAGCGCCCCGGCTCACTTATGATACCCGGTGCCCTTGTCAATCTGATACGCCCGGTAGATCTGCTCCATGAGCATGACGGACGCGAGGGCGTGGGGGAAGGTCATTTCGGACATGGAAAGCCGCCGGAAGGCGTCCTGCTTGATGCTCTCCGCGAGTCCGAACGACGAGCCGATCAGGAACGTCACGGCGCTCGATCGCATCGGGAGCTCCTGCGTGAGGAGCTTCGAGAAACCCTCGCTCGATAGCTGCTTTCCCTCGATGCACAGCGCGATGAGCGTGCCCTTGGCGGCTTTGCGGATGGCATCTGCCTCCTGTGCGAGGGCGGTGGCGATCTCCTTTTCGGACGGCTTGTCCGAGAGCCGCACGGCGGGAAGCTGGGTGAATTCAAACTTGCAGAACGGTGTCAGACGCTTCTGATAGACCTCCTGCGCCGCAGTCAGATGCGGCTCCTTCTGCTTGCCGACGGTGAGAAGCTGTACCAGCATCAGAAGATCACCGCCCCGCCCGGAGATTCCACCGGCGCGATGCCCAGCAGGTAGTCCATCCCCTGCGTGAACCGCGAAAGTTCCCCCAGAACGGTGCTTGCCGCGAGGGTCTGGGTGTTGTTGTGCGGGCTGAGATGCCCGAGGAGAATGCGCGTCGTGCCCGTGCCGACGAGATGATCGGCAAACGCCGCGCTGTCGGGATTGGACAAATGCCCGTAATCCGACATGATCCGACCCTTGAGCTCCGGCGGATAGGGACCGGTGACGAGCATCTCAGGGTCGTAGTTTGCCTCGAGGAGCACCATGTCACAGCCCGTGACCGCATCGCGCACGGCATCGGTCACGACACCGAGATCCGTGCAGACCGCGCAGAGCTTGCCGTCGGCGGTATGTACCCGGTAGCCGCAGCTTCCCGGTGCGTCATGCATGGTAGGAAATGCGTAGATCTCACATCCGCCGCAGTCGATGGCTCGGGTGTCGATGGGGATGGTCTGAGTTTCCTCCGGAACCGCGCCCTTTGCGCAGAGCTGCGCAAGCGTTTCCTGCGTGCCGTAGACCGGGACGCGCAGCTTTTTGGAGAGAACCTTTAGCCCCGTGGTATGGTCGGAATGTGTGTGGGTGATGAAGATGCCCTGCACGGCTTCCTTGGGGATGTCGTTGCGTCCGAGCGCGTCCACGATCCGCTTGCAGCTCACGCCTGCATCGATGAGGATGCCGCCCTTTTCCGACCCGATGAACGACGCATTGCCGCTCGATGACGAGAACAGCGGGTAGAATTTTGCTAATTTTCTCACGCTCCTGTGTGTGAGCAGGGGCTCTGCCCCTGCACCCTGTCCTATTGTTCATAGGACAGGCAGTTGTTCC
>ONEQ01000314.1 GCA_900316885.1 uncultured Eubacteriales bacterium
CCGCTCCTGAAACCCTGCTACGTCTATACTCCGTACGGGTATGACCCGGAGGACGAAGAGACCCGCTACGACGTGTTCTACTTCATGCACGGTATGTGGGATGATGAAAACTCCCTGTTCTACAAGGATAACGGTGAGATGCAGCGCGTACTTGACAATATGATCCGTAACGGCGACATAGAACCGATGATCGTTGTCACGCCGACCTTCAACAAAAGCGATCCGGAAAACGTCTGGAAAGAGATCCGTCAGAGCGTGATCCCTTTTATCGAAACCAAGTATTCCACCTATGCAAAATCGGGTTCCGAAACGGATCTCAGGGCATCGAGGATGCACAGAGCCTACGGCGGTTTCTCGATGGGCAGCGTATCCACATGGGCAGCGTTTGAAAACTGTGTGGACATCATCGGTTACTTCATGCCGCTGAGCGGTGCGCATCACTGGGGGTCAGGCGATGCCGACCCGGACGCGCTGGTACGCGCTGTCAGCAAGGCAGGACTGCAAAAGAATGAGTATTTCATCATGTCCGCGACAGGTACTTCAGACTTTGCCGTCGGGAATCTCAGTGCGCAGATCGAAGCTATGAAAAAGAGGGAACAGTTTGTGTACACATCCGATTTTTCCAAGGGAAATTTCTGGTATATCCTCGTGGACGGCGGTCAGCACGACTGGTATTATGTCCGTGAGTATCTTTATAACTGCCTGCCGTTTTTCTTCCACGAATGATCGGTTCTCTCTCCACTATCCCAATACCACGCTCCACAGCTAAAGCTAGGGCAACTCATCTGTACCCCATCTTTTCCGTCATCTTGCACTGTTCCTCCTGGCGATACATACAGTATCGTTTAAATTGTAGAGAGTGACTCCAAAACAGAAGCTCCGCTGTCCCCGGCGGAGCTTCTGATGTTATTTTCTTGCGGCTTTTCGTGCCGTCTTAGCGGCATACATACGGGCATCCGCTTCCTTGATGAGCGATTCCAGATCATTGTCAGGTTCCAGCTCATGTGACGCAAATCCGACACTTGCCTTTACCTGATAAGGCTTTCCTGAATGCGCATTGAAGTCATCGAGAAACGCATAGAATTTCTCCCGGAACTGCTTGTACCAAAGTGCAGTCTCCGCGGCGGGGAGCAGCATGGCAGCGGCAAATTCATCGCCGCCGAAACGGGCGCAGACGGCATTTTTGCCGGAAGCTGCGGCAAGTGCTTTTCCGCCGGTCGTGATGGCGGTATCGCCCTCGATGTGACCGTAAGTATCGTTGATGGATTTCAGACCGTCCAGATCGACAGACAGAAGGATCAGTGCCTTGCCGGATGCCGTAACATCGTCGGTCAGTGCTTTCAGTTTCTCATAGAATCCGCGGCGGTTCAGGAGACCTGTCATTTCATCGTGCGAGGAGAGCGTCACATAGCGGCTTTTGGCACGCATCATTTCGAGAGAATTGTTGACCAGACGAAGCCAGTTGCGGTACACAAGGCTGATCTTGTGTGTATCATCGATAGAACGCTGCAGGACTGAATATCCGAAGATCTTGTCGCCGAAATGTACCGGCGAGAAATAGAACACGGACGACTGCGACGATTCGTCCTGCATCTGCGGGAGCATCTGCGCGGTATCAAACAGAATGCTCTGTTCACCGCCGCAGAAGACAGCGCCGCCGCATTCGGAATAGGCGCAGATCAACCGCATCTGCGGCGGGAATTCGTCTTTTCCGGGCGTGTGGTCGGTCAGCCAGTCGTCGGCAAGACAGAGAAAATGGTTCTGCATGGGCAGCAGCAGATAGGAGCTGTAGCAGATCTGTTCCAGACACTCCTGCGGGGTGCGGACACCGGTGAATTTCTCGGAAACATAGTTCTCCATCAGTAGCCCGATGTCAATGTCATCACGGCGCATTTCGAGATTATAATTGCGCATCGTATAGTAGAGTGATGCGCGGAATGCTGCCACAGAACGCATGAGATCCGGCTCGCAGCCGCAGCTCCCGCCGATGTGGACACAGTTCCGTTCCTCTGCTGCAAAGGGGATGACCGGCAATTCAGGTTCAAGCACTGTTCGCAGATGATCGACCGCTTTTGCCGCCGTGAGTGCGTCATTCGGTACGAATGACGTCAGCGGTGTATCGTTGAGTGCTGCCTCCTGCGTTCCGTCAAATCCGACGACGATCGTATCCTGCGGGATCGAGTAGCCGTGCATTTTGAGACGTTCGATCAGACCGAGCGCCATG
>ONEQ01000130.1 GCA_900316885.1 uncultured Eubacteriales bacterium
TGACGATCCGGGATGCGCTGGAGGCTGTCCGGCTTGCGCCGTCTGCGGTGAACAAGCAGCCCTGGCGGATTGTCCGGATGGGGAATACCTATCACTTTTATGAGCATCATTCTCTGCCCGGCGGTCCATGGGATGTGCAGCGGGTGGATATGGGCATTGCACTCTGCCACTTCATGATGCTGACCGGCGGGGAGCTGCGCCTGACCGAGCCGCAGATCGAAGCGCCGAAGGATCTGGAGTATGTCGCGAGTGTTGCGGTGTAGGCGTTCAGGGGAAGCACAGACACGCTGTCCGGATAACCGGGCAGCGTTCGTTTTTGCATGTGGCTGCCTTTGGTATTTTTGCTCAAAAATTCCGCCCGGAACACCCTGTCTGCGGTAAAAAAACTGAATCTGAAAAAAATCCCTGCTGTATGATTGATTATTCCGCAGAAATGTGCTAAAATCATGTATGGTGCGGTTTTCTGACCGCGCACTGAATCTGAAAGAACAGAGAGGTGGAAGCAATCCCATGAGCACATTGACTGGGCTGACCCAGGCCGAGGCAGAAAAGCGCCTGCTCGAAAACGGGCGCAACTGTCTGAAGGAGGAAAAGCAGAAAACAACCCTGCAAATGTTCCTCGAACAGATCCTCAACTTTACCAATGCCATCCTCGGCGCGGCAATCATCATCTCGGTGATCCTCCATGATTACGGCGAAGCGGCGATCATGCTGGTCATCGTCATTGCCAACGCCATCATCGGCGTCGTGCAGGAGGGCAAGGCGCAGAAGGCACTCGACGCCCTCAAAAAGATGTCGGTGCTGAAGGCGACCGTCATCCGTGACGGCGAGACAAGGGAGATCTCCTCGGAGGAGCTCGTTGTCGGTGATATTGTCGTCCTCGAGGCGGGCAAGCAGGTTCCCGCAGATCTCAAGCTCCTCGAAACGGCACGCCTGATGATGGACGAAAAGGCGCTGACGGGCGAATCCGTCCCCGTCGAGAAGGACGAGCACTTCGTTCCCGACGAAAAGACCGGCATCGGTGACCGGCTGGATCTGGCGTACATGACAACGGTTGTGACCTTCGGACGCGGCGTCGGTGAGGTCATTCACACCGGCATGGACACGCAGATCGGCAAGATCGCGGACATGGTCGGACAGGAAAAGGACAAGCCGTCCCCCCTCCAGAAGGGCATGGACGAGCTGAGCCGCACTCTCGGCATCGCGGTCATCGTGATCTGCGCAATCGTGTTCCTGATCGGCGCGATTCAGGGCAGAGAGAAGCTGGAGCTCCTCATGACTGCCGTATCCCTCGCCGTGGCGGCGATCCCGGAGGGTATCCCCACAATCGTGACCATCGTGCTGGCGCTCGGTATGCAGCGCATGGCGAAAATCAACGCCATCGTGAAGAATATGCCTGCCGTCGAGACGCTGGGCGCGGTCAGCTACGTCTGCTCGGATAAGACCGGCACCCTGACGCAGAACAAAATGACCGTCGTCAAGGCATTCGAGAACGGCGATTATCTCGACCTCGATACCCTCGACAAGACCGCACACGATACGCTCATCAAGGGCTTCATGCTCTGCAACGATGCATCGATCGCCTCTGACGGCACCGAGGTCGGTGATCCGACCGAGACGGCGCTGGTCGCATTTGCCAAGCGCTACGGCATCGAGAAGGCGGCGGTCGAGCAGGTCATTCCGCGTATCAACGAGAAGGCGTTCGACTCCGACCGCAAGCTGATGACGACCGTGCATCTCGACCCAGACGGGAAGATTATCTCCTACACCAAGGGCTCGACCGACGAGCTGCTCACCCGCTGCACGCACATCCGCGTCAACGGCACAGTGCGGGAGATCACCAACGAGGATCTGGTCCTGATCTCGAACGCCATGTCCGAGATGTCCTTTGCGGCGCTGCGTGTGCTGTCGCTTGCCATCCGTGAGGACAACAAGGATGCGGTTGAGCAGGGACTCACCTACATCGGCATGGTCGGCATGATCGACCCGGAGCGCCCGGAGGTTGTCGAGTCCATCAAGACCTTCAAGCGTGCGGGCATCAAGACCGTGATGATTACCGGCGACCACAAGGATACCGCGCTTGCCATCGCGAAGAAGCTCGGCATCGCAGAGCGCCCTGACGAGTGCGTGATGGGTCACGAGCTCGACGAGATGACGGACGAGGAGCTCCGCGACAGAGTGTCGGGACTTTCGATCTTCGCGCGTGTTTCCCCGGAACACAAGGTCAAGATCGTCAAGGCAATCCAGGCAAACAACAATATCGCATCCATGACCGGCGACGGCGTGAACGATGCGCCCTCGCTCAAGGCTGCCGACGTCGGCGTGGCGATGGGTATCACGGGCACCGACGTGGCAAAGGGTGCGGCGGATATTATCCTCCAGGACGACAAGTTCACGACCATCGAGAAGGCGGTCAAGGAGGGACGCAACATCTACGAGAACGTCAAGAAGTCCATCCTCTTTGCGCTTTCATCGAACATCAGCGAGGTCGTGGTCATGTTCGCGGCGATTGCCGTAGGCTTTGCGGCACCGCTGAAAGCCGTCCACATCCTGCAGAAACGGCGAATCAATCTTCGCGGACGGCGGCTACTTCAAGGTGGGGCTGTACAGCATCATCATCGCGTTTGTCACCCTCATCGCGTTCCTGTACACGCCCGTCCGGGAGCTATCGGCATCGGGCATGGCGTGCAGCCTGAAAAACATCATCGGCTGCTTTGCCGACAAGCAGATCCTCATGCAGTCGCAGACGCTTGCATTCTGCACGCTGGCGGTTGCCGAGCTGTTCCATGCGGTCGGCATGCGTGACACCGAAACGTCGATCTTCAGGTTCAACCACCTCGACAACAAGATCATGATCCTCGCGCTGGCGGTGGGCTTTTTGGGTCAGCTTGCCGTGACCGAGCTGCCGTTCCTGCGTCAGATCTTCGGCACCGTACAGATGAACGCCTCCATGTGGCTGTTTGTCGTGATTCTCTCGCTGATGCCGCTGATCGCACACGAGATCGTGGTGCTGGTGAAGAAGCTCCGCAAGAAGGCCTGACCGGACAGTATTTGCAAAACCCCCTGCATGATTCGCCGGGGGCCTAAAAAGAAGTAATGTTTTTCCTTTACAGCAGGCTGCGAAAATTACGCAGCCTGCTTATTTTTCACCTTACGTTCCTTCGTGTAAAAAAGCAGATGAATATGAACAATAGGAAAAATAAGAATAATTTGAAAGGGCGGATAGGAAATGGAAGGACACCTAGTTATATTGATACATGAGACACAGAATCTTTTAACTCGAAATTATACTCCAAGCTGATTTCGATTTTACAGAATTGCGCAAATTAGTGTATATAATCATAGAAAGTACTTGAAACAGAGGTCATTTCATCTGGTAATGACAGCGTGTTTTATGAATGTGACCACTGCACTGTCAGCAGACATCAAATGATAAAGAATCAATGAAAGGGAAGACTGGAGGTCAGAACATGCAGGAATTGCTGAAACGTAAAAAAGGGCTTCACAGAAGCGTATTGATCGTGGATGATGAATTCATCGAACGCGAAATACTGGGAGAAATGCTGAAAAATGACTATTCTGTCCGATATGCTGAAAACGGCGCACAAGCGCTTGCTATGATCCGCGAGAACAAACTGACGCTGTCGCTTGTCATTCTTGATCTGCACATGCCGGAACTTGACGGTTACAGTCTTCTGCAGATCATGCGTGCCGACAGTGAGCTCCGGCGCATCCCTGTGATCGTTCTGACCTCCGAAGCCGGTGCCGAGGTGAAGTGCCTCCAGCTTGGCGCTGCTGATTTCTTTACCAAGCCCTATGATATGCCGGATATCATCCGGGCACGAGTCAGTCATGCCATCGAACTCGCCGAGGACAGCATCATCATCCATGAGATCGAGCGCGATCCGCTCACCGGTCTGTTCAACAAAGAGTTTTTCTTTGAGTACGGCAAACGGCTCGATCAGCAGAACGACCATATGAAGATGGATGCGTTGGTCATGGATATCAACCGGTTCCGTATCGTCAATGAACTCTACGGCAAGCAGTACGGCGACCTTGTTCTGAAAAAATCGGTTGCAGTATCCATGAACTGGTGGAACGATCCGGCGGGCTTGCGTGTCGGTATGACGGCAACTGCTTTTATGTCTACCTTCCGCATCGGGAAGATCTGTCTGAGAAATTGCCGGATTATATCGCAAGGGTGAGTGAACTGCTGGGCGACCGCAAGATCACCGTTAGGATGGGCGTATATTCCGATGACGGTGAAGAGCTGGATATGGAACGCCGCTTTGACCGTGCTAGACTTGCCGAACGCAAGCTGCGCAACAGCTATGAAACACGCTTCAACTTCTATAATGCAGAGCTCCACAGCAAAGAACTTCACGCAGAACGGCTCATCAACGATATGGAGCAGGCACTTGCCGAGAAGCAGTTCCGGGTCTACTACCAGCCGAAATATAACATTCAGGGCACAAAGCCCGTACTGACCAGTGCAGAGGCACTCGTGCGCTGGTTCCATCCGGAATTCGGCATGGTCAGCCCTGGTGAGTTTATCCCCGTCTTTGAGAAGAACGGACTGATCCAGCAGCTTGACCGCTATGTCTGGAACGAAGCGGCTGCGAAGATCGCAGAATGGCACAGGACCTTCGGCTTCTATCTGCCGGTATCGGTGAATGTGTCCAGAGTGGATGTGTTCAATCCGCAGCTGGGCGATATCCTGTGCGAGATCGCCGACAGAAACGGTCTTTCCGCCGAAAATCTCCTGCTGGAGATCACGGAATCCGCCTATACAGACAATTCACGCCAGATCATCGACACCGTTTCGGCACTTCGCAGCAGAGGATTCCGGATCGAAATGGATGATTTCGGCTGCGGCTATTCCTCGCTGAATATGCTGACTTCCCTTCCGATCGACGCATTGAAGCTGGATATGAATTTTATCCGGAACATCTGCACGGATAAAAAGGCGTACAAGCTCGTTGCGATCATGATGGATATCGCGAAGCTCCTGGAAGTCCCTGTGATCGCAGAAGGCGTGGAGATCAGGGAGCAGATGGATCTGCTCAAGGATCTGGGATGCGATATCATTCAGGGATACTATTTCTCCAAACCCCTCCCGGCGGAGGATTTCGATAAGCTGCTGACAGCAGAAAGAGAGGCAAAGGAACATGCTTACAATTGATGCATTACGTGAATTTGGCGCTGATGTGGATGACGGGCTTGCCCGCTGTATGAACAATGAGAGTTTCTATCTCATGCTCGTCCGGAAGGCGGCAGAGACAGAGCGTCTGTCGCAGCTTGAGATCCAGCTGCAGGCAGGCGATCTGGATGCTGCTTTTGAGACCGCGCACGCGCTCAAAGGTCTGTATGCGAATCTTTCTCTGACACCACTGACAAAGCCCGTCAGCGAGTTGACCGAGCTTCTCCGGAACCGGACAGATACGGATCATTCTGCACTGCTCGCGGAAGCCAAAGCACAGTTTGAAAAGCTGTGCAGCCTGGCAGCGGCGTGATTGGCGATGCCGAAACAGATCTCTGCGGGGATCATCATCAGCTGTCATCCTGATTTTGAGGATGATCCGGTTTCCGGGGAGTGTGCCAACCTCGTTCTGGAGCAGATCGGCATTACATGCAGGAAAGAAACAGCTGCATGTAATATCATTCACCAGAATTTCAGAACATGAGGGAGTGGAATGCGTTGTGAAAAAAACCTGGGTCATTATCGTTAACGTGTTCATTATGATCGCTATGCTGATCTTTGTCGTGATGTATTCCAACTTTCAGAGCAAAGATGCATCACAAAGACAGGTAGAACATTTTGAAAATACCACGCTCACGATGGAGCGTGTCACCGAGAATTATCTGGAGGGCGAACAGCGCATCTGCGATGTGTGGGCACGCTATATCAACAGCAAGGACATGACCATTGAGGAAGCCGTTTCCTTCATCCGGATCTCTCATGTGCTGCCGAACGCATCTGCTCATATTGTGTATCTTGATACGCTGTCCGGACTGTCTACCAAGGCAAGACAGGATGCTGCCGACGATTATGCTGTTTCTTATAAGCGGATGGATCTTCTCAACGATGTGAGCTGGATCTCGGATATCGGGGAATCCATCAATATTTCCCGCGCCTATACAAATCCGATCAACGGCGAACAGTCTCTGGCATTCTGCAATTTCATCACCCTGCATGATCCGGAGACCAATGATCTCCGGAACGCCGTATTGCTGCGTGTGCTGCCGGTCACCGAATTGGAGCAGAAATGGATCTTCCCGCAGGAAGAGTATGAAAACGCTGAGCTTTCCATGATCGATGCAGGCGGCAATTATATCATCAAGCACCATTCCTTCAAAAATTCCAATTTCTTTGAGTTTTACAAGTCCTACAATGCTTCCGATCCTGCTTCTTCGCAGGAGCTCTTTGAGAAGATCACGTCTTCGACAGGATCCTTTTCGATGCGTAATTCGCGCGGTGAGGAATGTATCCTGGCATATACGCCGATCGCAGCAAAGGCGGAGTGGGCGCTGCTCAGCTTTATGCCGATGCAGGAACTTTGTGTTGACAACGAGAACTGGCTGCTGGTCTGCTTTGTTTCCGCAGGGCTTCTGATCCTGTTTGTATTTGATCTGGCAGTCATGCTGTACTTCAATCAGAAACTCCATGCAGCGGCAAGGGAAGCCGCGTCGGCGAACAAAGCGAAGACCGATTTTCTCTCTACGATGTCCCATGATATCCGCACACCGATGAATGCGATCATCGGACTTACTGCGATCATGAAGAAGAATCCCGACGACACGGAATCTGTCCGGGAGAATCTGCATAAGATCACGCTGGCAAGCAATCATCTGCTGACCCTGATCAATGACATCCTCGATATTTCCAAGGTCGAGAGCGGAAAACTGAACCTCAGCCCGCAGACCTTCTCCATCGTTGAGACGGTTGAAAATCTGGTGAACATCTCCCAGCCAATGATCAAGGAAAAGAACATCGATTTCCATTTCCGCATCAGTCGGATGGAAACAGAGTGTCTCTACGCCGATCAGCTTCGGCTGAATCAGATCTGTATCAATATCCTTTCCAACGCCATCAAATACACAGAACCCGGCGGCAGGGTCAGCGTGGATATGCACGAGGATGAGAGCAAGGAGCCGGGATGCGTGCAGATGACCTATATCGTGTCCGATACCGGCATCGGCATGAGTCCGGAGTATATGGCGAATATGTATCAGCCGTTCTCACGCCAGACGGACAGCCGCGTGAACAGCATCCAGGGAACCGGGCTCGGACTTGCCATCACAAAACAGATGGTCGATCTGATGGGAGGCACCATCGACTGCCGGAGCGAGCAGGGAAAAGGAACGACATTCACTGTTGTTCTCGATATCCCCGCTGCCGAGCATCAAAGGGAAGATATGACGCTTGAGCCGATGGACGTTCTGCTCGTTGACGATGATCCGGTACAGCTGGAGACCGCAGGCGATACGCTACGGTCGCTCGGTGTGACTGCCGACTGTGCAGGATCTGCGGAGGAAGCGCTCAGACTTCTGAAAACAGGAAAGGGGTACAGCATGGTGCTCCTTGACTGGAAGATGCCCGGTACCGACGGCATCGAAACGACCCGCCGGATCCGTGCGGAAGTTTCGCCGGACATCCCCATCCTGCTGATCTCCGCTTATGACAGGACGGATTTTGAGGCAGAGGCAAAGAAAGCCGGTGCAAACGCCTTCATCTGCAAGCCGCTGTTCCGTTCCACGCTTTACGATACGATCAGCGGGCTTCTCGGAACTGCGGCAAAGTCTGCTGAGGCGGAGAATGACGATGCTGATCTGCAGGGGATGCGCATCCTGATCGCAGAGGATGTGGAAGTCAACTGGGAGATCATTTCAGCCTTCCTCGGTATGTATGGGATCACGACCGAACGCGCAGAAAACGGCCGTGTCTGCGTGGAGAAAATGAGATCGGCTGAAGAAGGCAGCTATGATCTGATCTTTATGGATATACAGATGCCGGAGATGAACGGGCTCGACGCTGCCAGGACGATCCGCGCACTGGAGGATCCGCGGGCGGCATCCGTCCCGATCATTGCTATGACGGCGGATGCATTTTCGGAAAACGTCACAGAGTGTCTGAACGCCGGGATGAACGGACATATCTCCAAACCGGTGGACATGAAACTCGTCATCAAAGAGATCCGCAGGATCAAGGAGGAAAAAAGGAAATGAAAAAGCTGTTCAGTATCATTTTAGTGATCGTAATGTCCGTCTCGCTGACTGCCTGCAGCGGCAAAAAAACAAATGAAGGATCTGACGCAGGATTTGAACCGCATCTCGATCAGGATACCAGCTGCAGTATCACTGTCGCCGGAAGCTATGATAACTTTGAAGCACTGGAGGCGGAGTTTGACAGGTTCAACGAAGTATATCCGAATGTGCAGCTCAGCTATGTGAAACTGGATGACTATAACAACACCTTAGGCATGGCGCTGCAGGGGAACGACCAGCCCAATATCTTCTTCTCCTATTCCTGGATGATCGGGAATGAAAAATACGATTCGCTGTTTGCTCTTGCGGAGGATCTTTCCGACCCGGCGCTGTCGCTGGATCTGAACTGCATTCGTCCGGGTCTGGTCAACCATGATGCAGAAGGCCGTGTGCTGATGGTGCCGGTCTTTTCCAGAACCTATGGTATGCTTGTGAACAATGATCTGTTCAGAAAAGAAGGTCTCAGCGTTCCTGCCACATGGACAGAGCTGCTGAATGTGTGCGAAGCCTTCCGCAGCAAGGGTTACGCCAGCCCGATGATGGGTTACAGCCGCGATTCCTCCAGCTGTTTTATGAATACGGTGGCGTATCCGCTTTTTGCAGCCACGCTTGCAGCAGATCCGGAAGCTCTTGCGCTTGCCAACAAATTGGATCCTGCGGCTGGAGGATCTATGCGTCCGGCACTGAACACGGTGGAGCAGATGATCCAAAATGGCTGTATGGATCTCGGTGCGTGTGATGAGATCGAAGATAATTATACCCAGGTGATCCTGCGCTTTTTTGAAGGCGATGTGCCGATGATGATCTGTACAGGGGATACCGTCTCCGGTACCAGAAAACGTGAGACTCAGTCGGAAGCGTTCACCAAGGCACCGTTTGAATACACATTTTATCCGATCCCGTTGACGGAGGACGGCGGATACTTTATTGACAGTCCTTCCGTAGAATTCTCCGTCAATAAGAACTGCGAGGAGCTGGATATGACCAATGAGCTGATGCGGTTCCTGATCACCAATACAGAGCTGAACCATATGGCATCTCTGAAGCGTCTGGTCACGCCGACGACGGATCTGTCCTTTGATGCGGTTTATGCGCCGTTCGGTCAGGTGCCGTCCGATCGCATCCTGTCGCCGGAGGTGCTCGGCATCATGGATCCGCTCACAGTCCAGATCCGTGCTGCGGCTTTCCGGGTCGGAAAGGGAGAGCTGACGGTGGATGAGGCTGTTGCGATGTATGGAAGTATTGAGTAGAATGGCGGTGATCGCTGTTGCAGTAAAGCTTGTTTGTTCTAGAGTCTGTTGACACTAACAAGAAAATGAGATATAATTATGGCATTCCGGCTGCTCATTCTGCTCCTGTTCTCCGCCGTCATCATCGTGATCATTATGTAACTAGAAGTCTCATTTCAATTTTCGGTTCTCCATTCTGCATAGATTTCATCTTCTCAAAACAATGTCCATAGGTATTTTGACGTATGAATTGCTTTCAAGGAATTGGTCGCTGCAATGTTCTCTCCCTCCAGAGAACCATTGCTATTTTTTCTCTGCGTAAGACAAGTATGCTGGCTTTCATATCAGGCTTGCTCGGACACTTGGCGATAGAACATCTATCGCTCATGTCTGTTGTTTGAGGTCTGATGTTCAAACCAACCTCTCCCACTATTTCATGCAGGGGTTTTTTCAGCTTTGCTCCGCGAGGTACAGGCTCACGCGGCTCTGGATGGAACGGGCGGCGTAGGCGGCATCGCAGTCGCCGGCGAA
>ONEQ01000131.1 GCA_900316885.1 uncultured Eubacteriales bacterium
AACGGGCAGCTCGTTCTGCCCGGGACGGAAGATCTGAACTGATCGGAGGTGGTCTGAATGGGCAGATTATTTGGTACAGACGGCGTGCGCGGCATCGCCATCAAGGAGCTTACGGTTGAGCTCTGTATGCAGATCGGCAAGTCACTTGCCTATGTCATGGGGGAATCCTCCCGCCCGCATCCGACCATCGTGATCGGCAAGGATACCCGTGCCTCCTCGGATGTGCTCGAAGCGGCGCTCTGTGCGGGCATCTGCGCAGCAGGCGGCGATGCGGTCTGCCTTGGCGTGGTGCCCACCCCGGCAGTCGCATATCTTGTGCAGAAACGCCGTGCGCAGGCGGGTGTCATGATCTCCGCATCGCATAACAGCGCGGAATTCAACGGCGTGAAGATCTTCGGTGAGGACGGCTACAAGATCTCGGACGATACCGAGGCACTGATCGAAGCCTTCATCCTCGACCGCCCCGGCAGGGTTCAGACCTATTCCGGCGATGAGATCGGGCGTGTCACTCACGACCAGAACGCCGTTTACGACTATGTGACGCATCTTGAGAGCCTGATTTCCAACCGCTTCGACGGTCTGAAAATCGCGATTGACTGCGCCAACGGCTGCACCTGCACGACTGCGCAGGAGCTCTTCACGCGCCTGGGCGCGACGGTGGAGCGCATCCACGCCGAGCCTGACGGCATGAACATCAACCTCGACTGCGGCTCGACGCACATCGGGCATCTGATGGAGTATGTCGCCGCACACGGATGCCATGTGGGGCTTGCCTTCGACGGCGACGGCGACCGCTGTCTTGCGGTCGATGAAACCGGCGAGCTCGTGGACGGCGACAAGCTCATGGCGATCATCGCCAAGGTCTGGAAGGAGCAGGGAAAGCTCAAGAAGGACAGCGTGGTCGTGACGGTGCTGTCGAATCTCGGATTCACATCGTTTGCGCGTGCCAACGGCATCCGGCGCATCACGTCGAACATCGGCGACCGCTATGTCCTCGACAAAATGCTCGACGGCGGCTACAATCTCGGCGGTGAGCAGAACGGGCACATCTTCTTCCTCGACGACGCGACCACCGGCGACGGACAGCTTTCCGCGCTGCGCATCCTGGAGATTATGGTGCGCACGAACAAGAAGCTTTCGGAGCTGGCGACCATCATGAAGCGGTTCCCGCAGGTCATGATTAACGTCCGCATCCCGAATTACCAGCGCGAGAACTGGAAAAACGACGATATTATCACGGATCTGATCGACCGGCGCGAGGCGGAGCTGGGCGACGAGGGACGCATCCTTGTGCGCGAATCCGGCACGGAGCCGATCATCCGCGTCATGATCGAGGGGCGCGAGTTCACGCAGATCAACCGCATGGCAATGGAGATCTCGGAGCTCATCCGGCAGCGGCTGTGCTAGCAGCCCTTGCGCTGAAAAAAAGACATAATCCGCCCATATATGGGCTTCAGATAGGAGTAGGAAATATTGAGAGCAGCGAAGAACTGGGAAGCCTACCGGGTAATCGATACCTCGGACGGCGAGAAGCTGGAGGTCTGGAACGGCGTGAGCCTGATCCGGCCCGACCCGCAGGTACTCTGGAAAACCAAAAAGACCGAAAAGCTCTGGACATGCGCGGATGCGCACTATCACCGCAGCTCGTCCGGCGGCGGCAAGTGGGAATATCATGCTAAGCTCCCGGAATCGTGGGAGCTTCCGTATGGTGACCTGACGTTCCGCATCCGTCCGACCGGCTTCAAGCATACGGGACTGTTCCCGGAGCAGGCGGTCAACTGGGATTTCATGGACGGACTGATCCGCAATGCCGGCAGGGAAGTCAGCGTGCTGAATCTGTTCGCCTACACAGGCGGCGCGACCCTTGCCTGCGCGAATGCGGGCGCATCCGTCTGCCATGTGGATGCCTCGAAGGGCATGGTGCAGTGGGCGCGTGAAAACGCCGCATTATCGGGACTTTCCGACAAGCCGATCCGCTGGATCGTGGACGACTGCGAGAAATTCACCCAGCGTGAGATCCGCCGCGACCGCCGCTATGACGCGATCATTATGGATCCCCCCAGCTACGGCAGGGGACCGGGCGGCGAGGTCTGGAAGCTGGAGAACTGCATCTACGATCTGGTGAAAACCTGCGCGGATGTCCTCTCGGACAAGCCCCTGTTCTTCCTCATCAATTCCTACACGACGGGTCTTTCCCCGTCGGTGATGGGCTATATTCTGGGCAGTCTCCTGACCGGGCGCTTCGGCGGGCATGTATACTGCGACGAGATCGGGCTTCCGGTCGAGCACGGGAACATGTTCCTGCCCTGTGGTTCGACCGCAGTCTGGTGCGCAAACGACGCACGGGAGGCATTCTATGTCTGACATGATAGAGGCGAAGCACCTCGTATTCCGCTATCCTGCGGAGATCGGTGAGGACGGCAAGCCCGCCGCACAGAATGAGCCGATCCTGAAGGATGTATCCCTGTCCATCGAGCGCGGCAGCTTTACGGCGATTCTGGGGCATAACGGCTCCGGCAAATCGACCTTTGCCAAGCACATCAACGCAATTCTGCTGCCCGAGGAGGGCACGGTGCTCGTGGACGGCATGGACACCAGGGACGAGAGCAAGCTGTTCGACATCCGCCAGAAGGCGGGCATGGTGTTCCAGAATCCGGACAACCAGATTGTCGCGACGATCGTGGAGGAGGATGTGGCATTTGCGCCGGAGAATCTCGGCGTAGAGCCGCAGGAAATCCGCCGCCGTGTCGATGAGGCACTGCATACCGTGGGCATGTACGAGTACCGGAATCACGCGCCTTCGCAGCTTTCGGGCGGACAGAAGCAGCGCGTGGCAATCGCCGGCGTAATCGCGATGCAGCCCGACTGCATCGTACTGGACGAGCCGACCGCCATGCTTGACCCGCAGGGGCGCGAGGAGGTCATTGAGACGATCCACCGCCTGAACCGTGAGCAGGGGATCACCATCGTGCTCATCACGCACTACATGGAGGAAGCCGCGCAGGCGGACCGCGTGGTCGTGATCGACGGCGGCAAGGTCGTCCTGGACGACGTGCCCGCGAAGGTTTTCTCGCAGGTGGACCGCATGAAGGCGCTGGGGCTCGATGTCCCGCAGGTGACAGAGCTTGCGTGGGAGCTGCGGCAGGCAGGATATGACATTTCCCCGGAGATCATCACCGAGGATGCATGTCTGGCAGCACTGGAACGGCTGCTGCAAATGTAAGGAAACCTCTAAAACAATGTTTTTAGAGGTGCGGGTGTGGGGCGAAGCCCCACACACAGACCTTTTAGAGATGCCTATAAGGAGAGTTATAATTTGGCAATACTGACTACAGAGGGTCTGACCTATACCTATAGTGCAGGCACCCCGTTTGAGAAAACTGCCGTTGACCATGTGGATCTGTGCATCGAGGACAACACGATGTGCGGCGTCATCGGGCATACAGGCTCCGGCAAATCCACACTGATGCAGCATTTCAACGGTCTGCTCAAGCCCACCTCGGGGAAAGTCCTCGTCGAGGGGCAGGATATATGGGCGGACAAGAAAAAGCTGCGCGATGTGCGGTTCCGGGTGGGACTGGTGTTCCAGTACCCCGAGTACCAGCTGTTCGAGGAGACGGTCTACAAGGATATTGCGTTCGGACCGAGGAATATGGGCTTGTCCGACGATGAAATCCGGCACCGCGTGCTCGAAACGGCGCAGGCGCTGGGACTGACCAAGGACATGCTGGAGCGCTCGCCGTTCGCCCTGTCCGGCGGACAGAAACGCCGCGCGGCGATTGCCGGTGTCATGGCGATGCGCCCGAAGGTGCTGATTCTGGACGAACCGTGTGCCGGGCTCGACCCCAAGGGGCGGGCACTGATGCTGCAGCAGATCCGGGATTACCAGAGAAAATCGCAGAGCACCGTGCTTTTAGTCTCACACAGCATGGAGGACGTGGCGGAATTCACCGACAAGCTCCTGGTGATGAGCAAGGCAAAGCTGTTCTGCTATGACGATACGCCCAAGGTGTTCCGCCGTGCGGAGGAGCTCCGTGCGCTGGGACTGCGCGTGCCGCAGATTGCATCCGTGATGGATGAGCTGCGCCGCCGCGGCTATGAGATTCCGCTGGATCTCTACACTGTGGAAAAGGCGCGGGATGCCCTGCTTCCGCTGCTGCGAAAGGGGGCGGTCTGATGCTGACGGACATCACAATCGGACAGTATTTTCCCGGCACCTCGGTCATTCACCGCATGGATCCGCGCTTCAAGATCCTGTCTACGCTGCTGTTTATCATCACGCTATTCGCGGGAAACAGCGTCTGGACGCTGGTGATCGGCGGTATTTTTGTGTGCCTGATGCTGGCACTGTCAAGGATCCCGTTCGGTCTGATATGGAAATCGATTAAGCCGATTCTTCCGATCCTCGTGTTCACCGGTATTCTGAATCTGGTGTTCGTCGGGGACGACAATGTCCTGTGGGAATGGAAATTCCTCAAAATCACGATGGGCGGCGTGCATACGAGCATTTTCATGATCGTGCGCATCGTGCTGCTGATCGTGGGATCGAGCCTGCTGACCTACACGACCTCACCGATCCTGCTGACGGACGCGATTGAATCGCTGATGAATCCCCTGAAAAAGGTGAAATTCCCCGTCCACGAAATGGCGATGATGATGTCGATTGCGCTGCGCTTCATCCCGACGCTGATTGAGGAGACGGACAAGATCATGTCCGCGCAGAAGGCACGCGGCGCCACGCTTGACAGCGGCAAAATGATGGACCGCATCAAGGCGCTGATCCCGATTCTCGTGCCGTTATTCGTATCCGCATTCCGCCGTGCCGAGGAGCTCGCGACGGCGATGGAATGCCGCTGCTACCGCGGCGGAGAGGGGCGCACAAGACTGCGTCAGCTGCGGGCAGAGGCACGGGATTATGTGGGATTTATCATAAGTATGCTTTTTATGGCGGCATCTGTCGCTGTGAATATACTTCTATAAATGTGAATCCTGGAAATTTGCACAGTTTTTGCGGTCGCAGAGCGACTGCTTAGGGGGGGCTGCCCGCCCCCTCAACCCCTCGGCAGGGCGGTGACTGCCCTGCACCCGCATCCCTTTTGTTCAATTCACCGGAGCGTTCCGGAATCCAGTAATAAAGGAAGGTAACTATGGCGACTACAACATCCACAGCGGCGAAGAAGGCATCACGCCGTCCGAAGCTCGAGGACTGGGCAAAGCTGTTCCAGAAGTTCCATGTCTGGGAAATCCTCGCGTTCATTATCCCGTTCATCCTGATCGGTCTTGGTTTCAAGAAGGCTGGGATGCATCCGTTCGGTGAGAATCAGTTCCTTGTCACCGACCTCTGGCATCAGTATTATCCGTTCTTCCAGCTTCTCCAGGAAAAGCTCCAGCACGGCGGCTCGCTGCTCTATACCTGGCGCTCCGGTATGGGCACCAATTTCCTGGCGATGATGTCCTATTATGCCGCAAGCCCGCTCAACCTTCTGGCGTTCTTCGTCCCGAAGGAGGAGGCGCGTACCTGCATGATGGTCATCCTGATGCTGAAATTCGCCTGTGCAGGCGGCTTCACCGCACAGTGCCTGCGCTATGTGTTCGGCAAGAATGACCCGTCCATCACCCTGTTCGGTACAATGTACGCCATGTGCAGCTATATGCTCGGCTACTACTGGAACACTATCTGGATCGATACCGTTGCACTGCTCCCGCTGGTCATGCTGGGTCTGACCGCGCTCGTCCGTGAGGGAAAATACCGCACCTACGTCATTTCCCTTGCCCTTGCCCTGATTTCCAGCTATTATATCGGCTACATGGTCTGCATCTATGTGGTCATTGGCTTCATTGTGCTCTGCATCTTCGAGGGCACCAAGCCCAAGCGCTTCCTCAAGCGCTTCGCCGTTGTGACCGGTGCCTCCATGATGGCAGGCGGTCTCGGCGCGTGGATCCTGCTGCCGGCATACCATGCCCTTCAGCTCACCCACAGCGCAGGCAATACCTTCCCGACCTCCAGCAAGTGGTACAATGACTGGAGCGATATTCTCGCGAATATGCTCCCGTTCACCGAGGTCACCTCGAAGGACGGACTCCCGAACCTGTACTGCGGCATGCTCCCCGTGCTGCTCATCGGCGCCTTCCTGATCGCCAAGAAGATCCGTCTGCGTGAGAAGATTGCCGGCATCCTGGTGCTGGTATTCCTGCTCGTCAGCTGCAACCTGAACTACCTCGACTTCATCTGGCACGGTTTCCACTTCCCGAACATGCTGCCGTACCGTTTCTCCTTCCTGTTCTCGTTCACGCTCATTCTCATGGCATACCGCGCTTACCAGATCCTCCTCGAGGAGAAGCTGAATTTCTTCCAGTGGGGTGCGATGCTCGCAGTCGGCGCTGTCTTCCTGTTCATTGCCTACAAGTCCGGCGTGCAGTCGGAGGATCACAAGTTTATCAAATACAGCGCCATCCTCGGCGGTGTGTATATGGTCATCCTCCTGTTCCGCCTGTTCACCCCCAAGCAGATCGTGCAGGGTGCGCTTTCACTTGTCATTCTCTTT
>ONEQ01000087.1 GCA_900316885.1 uncultured Eubacteriales bacterium
GCTGCCGGAGATTGCCCCTGACCGAATGAAGCAATAGCTGCTCCGGGCGTGTCCCGCCGCTGCACGCGCCGATGCAGACAAAGCGCGATGCCCCGATCCGAGCCGCCAGCTCCCCGCCGCTGCACGACAGGTTCACCGCCTGGGCGAAGATGACGTCCTGCTCCGACTGCGCCGCCTTGTCCGGTGCCTCCGGCAGCTCGTAGAGCACCGCATAGCACGGCGTTTCCGGGTCACGCTTCCGAAGCTGTGCGAGGATGCCGCTGCGGCTGAAAAGACCGGTGAGAATATCACGCTCGGACAGGCGCTCGATCTGCGCCTGCATCGCCCGTTCGCGCTCCAGAATCCGCAGGCGCTCCAGCGAATTGGAGATGATCTGGCAGTATTCCCCGAAATACGGCTCAAAGGCAAAGGCATCCGGCAGACATCCGCGGACGCACAAGCCCAACGCCTGCTCCTGGTCATGCAGGGGAACACACACGTACAGCATCGGCTGCTCCGATGCCAGGAAGAGCTCTGCCGGGAGCAGGGGTGAAAAATGGACAAGATCCGGGTTGCCGTCATAGCCGCCGACGGCAATCTCCCCCGGCACAGAAAAGCCCGCCTCGGTCAGAGACAGGCAGAGCTGGAACGCCATATAATCATTCGCACACACGACCGCCTGCGGCTTCGGAAATGTCCCGGCGCGGATGGCATCCGCGAGCTGCCTGGGAGAATCCAGCCAGAAATCGCCGTAGACGATCATGGACGGATCCGGCTCCATGCCGTGCTCTGTGAGGAAATGCTCCGTCAGCAGCCGGAATCCCTCATGGCTCGGCTGGACACAGCATGGGAGCCGTTCACTCTCATAGTCGAGGGCAACCGCGGGAATCCCCTGCCGGAGCAGAATCTCCTCGATCCGGCCGACCAGCTCCGTGTGGTAAAATGTCCCGCCGAGCAGAATCGCCCCGTCTGTCGGCAGCGTTTGCAGCAGCGTGTAAATCTGCTCCTCGCCGTCGATGTAGGGGCTGTCATTGTAGTAATTGACAAAGTGCGTGAAAATCACTGTATCATAGCCCATCGCAGCTGCCTGCTGCGACAGGGTTGTGATCTGCTCCTGCATGTACTGGGTGTCCAGTCCTGCGGCGATCAGGGCAAGGCGTTTGCGCATGGCATGGCTCCTTTATGCATGGGGAAAGGCATCAAATTCCTCCAGAAGATTGTAGATTCCGTCCTCCGACAAAACACCGCGCTTCAGATCCCTGGGCAGAAGTCCGGCTTCATCCGCAGCGAAATCACGTTTCCAGTCGTCGCTGCTGTAATAATCGGCAAGCTCCCGCAGAAGCTCCGGGGATCCGTCAGATGCCCGCTGCATGATGTCCTCGTAGTAGGTGATGCGCCGGATCTGGTCCTCCAGAGTTTCGGAGGAGCGCTTGCCGCGCTGGTAGATCAGCAGGAAAATGCCGTAAATATAGATCACTGTGACAGCGATATTGACCGCCATGAGCTCGCGGAACGCCAGCATCACGATGAGGAAGCTGACGGCAAAGCCGCAGAGGATCAGCACGGTTTTCAGGTGCATGGTGCAGCGCTCCCTGGCATATTTCATCGTCATGAACATGAACACGAAATACAGGATGAACGATCCCGCAAGGAATACGGTCTTCTGGAGATTGTCCACCGTTTCGTCCCGCATGAATTCCAGCGAAACGGAGATGTTGTTCAGCGCAAAGATCAGAAAGACGTGGATCATCATGTAGCCGGTGCCGTTGGTGACCGTCTCGCGGTCGATGATTTTATTGTACAGCGTGCCGTAGGAAAGGAACAGCCCGACAACGATCAGAAACGCCATCGCGGAGAAATACATTCCCCGGAGCGTTGCCGCACCTGTAAAATAGGAAGCAATCGAGATGATCATTTCACCAAAGGTGAACACCACGTAGAGCATGGCACGTTCCGACAGGTGGGCAAAATCCACCGGATTCTGGGAATTCAGGTTGCTGGAGAGGATCGTCGCAAGGATGCCGAACAGGATCGGGACGTAGGCGATGGAAACACCTGTGAGGTTGTAGACCGCCATATGAACGCCTACAAGCGCCGCCTCCGCGAACAGAATCGCCGCCTTGCGCCGGAGCTGGCGGGACTCGACTGCCTCCTGCTGATGATGGCGCAGCTCGATGATGTGCTGCACGCCGATGTTGACGAGGATCAGCATCCAGGCGATGTTGAACTGGAAAAAGGTGCTTTCCCAGCCGACGGAAATGCCGTCCGCAATGTAGTACAGCAGGTACATGTTCAGGAACAGGAACACATGATCCCGCACACCGTTGCGTCCGTAAAGATTGATGTAAAATGTCGTGAAGTTCCAGATCTGGATCACGGCAAGCGTGCATACGAAGTAGGCAAGGAACATGCTCTGCGTCACATAGCCGTTTTCGGTGTGATGCAGAAGGGCATTATTCCGCCCGATCATATAGACAAAGATCAGGTCATAGATCAGCTCAAGATACTCGACGCTTTTCTCTGCCGGCGGATGCACATGAGGGGCTGTTATGCCCGGGGATTCTGTTTTCATAGCAATACAGGCATTTTCTCCTTTATAGAATACAGCACCATAGCCGGTACTACCTTGATTATACATCAATTCCCCGGAAAAAGCAAGTGGATCCGTGCCTGCACACGGATCCAAAGGGGGGGAACCTGTTTTATTTTACACGCACGAGCGAGATGTTCCGCAGCGTTACGCTGTACGAATCCTTCCCGCCCAGCAGGAAGGCAAGCTCTGCATCCTCCGCGCCGCTCCGGAACGTGACGCTCTCCTCGAAATGCGCACCGTCTGCCGCAGCGGATGCTGTGCCCTCAAAGAGAACCGCATCCCCGGAACGGATCACGACCGGAAATTCCGATGCCGCACCGGTGCAGTCAAAGCACAGCCGGTACTCGCCGGCTTTCAGCGTGATGCTGCGCAAAACTGCCTGCACGTCGCCGGCATCCGCTCCGCCGGTCACGGTATTCACCCAGAAGCTCTTGTCGAAGTCGCTGACGTAGTGGGCAGCGTTGGCGGTGCCGCCCAGCACCAGATCGTACTTTGCCGCATCGGCGGCATTCAGCCCGATCTGATCGGATTCCAGTCCGAGCGCCGTGCTGATCTTGTCGGCAAGCACATAGGCGCTGTTCTGCTGGGTCTTTTCGGACGGATGCCAGTCGGAGCCCAGACCATCCGCCATGGAGTGCGTTTTGGAGAAGTAGCAGCTGACCTTCGCATCACCAAATTCACTGACAGCCTGCTCAATCAGCTTGTAGACATCATCGCCGCCCATCGTGCCGACCGTGCAGATGATCGCAGCATCGGGATTTTTGTCACGCACGGTTTGCAGGAACGCCTTGTAGCCCTCCACAAATTCCGCGCCGTTCGTTTCCGGGGCGGCGGCGACATAATTGATGTCATTCGTGCCCAGATTGATGACCACCGCATCCGGCTGTCTTGCAAAATCCCATGCGGCGTTGTAGTCCTTGAATTTGCTGGTTTTCGCATAGCAGTCCGGGATCAGGCTTTCCGCATTTTTGGAGCCGTCCGAGGTATAGCCGGACACGATGCCGTGTCCGCTGTAGCAGCAGGTCGTATAATCCGCGCCGAGCTTCTGCGCGGTCAGATAGGCGTAGGATTTGGAGAAATTCTCCGTCGAGGTCTTGAACGAATCCCCCTGCGATGCGCCTTCGACGCCATATGCGCAGGTGATGGAATCACCGATGAATTCGATCAGCAGCGGGTTCTGTGCCGCAGGTGTCACCGGCTGCACCGCACCGCTTTCTGCCTCGACTGAACGGATCCCGACACCGCCGTACATCGCCTCCGACAGCAGCATGACCTTGACCTTTGCCGATTTCTCCGCACCCGACCAGAGCGCCACTATTTCGGAGCTCTGCTCCATGACCGTATCGCAGAGCAGCTCATCATCCACATAGACCGCATAGCGCGGACGGTAGTCGGCACCGTTTTTGATGCCGCTGCTCCCGGCAAGCGTCAGCGAGGCGCTTGTCCCCTGCACGGTGAACTCCGCCGCCGATCCGCTCTGCACGAGCCAGAGCGTGCCGTCCTGTTCAACCGTCCGGCTTTGCAGCTTAGCGGTTTCGGCAGTTACCGGGATACTCTGCACTCTGACCTCACCGGGTTCGCGCAGGCTGCGCTTCATCAGCGCCAGATCAAAGGTATCCACCTCGCCGGAGCCGTCCAGATCATAGACCGCCGGAGCGCCCTTGGTCAGAATCCCGGTTTGCAGGGATCGGATATCCGCAGCCGTCCAGCTTTTCGCCGCGCCGGTCGTACAGATGCTCATGGCGAGCAGCGCAGCAGTCAGTATATATCGTTTCTTCATCTTCATTTCCTCCCTTTATGCGTGCAGCAGTGCCCGTTTCATCAGGCAGAGGTCAAATACATCCAGACTCCCGTCCGCATCCAGATCCGCAGCCTGCCAGCTTGCCAGATGCGTTCCCGGGATGTGCAGCAGCCATTTTTGCAGCAGAATCACATCCGCCACATCGAACGTCCCGTCCGCATTCACGTCACCTGCGGTGAACTCCGTGCTCCCGGATTTCGTCAGGAGCCGTGCGTTGGACAGCGTAATCTCCCCGGTGTAAGCCGTCACCGCCAGCCCGTCCAGATCGCTGTAACCGACCCCGAACTGTTCCAGCGCGGAGAGAATATCGGAAGCGAGGAAAACCGCCTTATCCCCGTTGAAATAGAACGGCTGTACGGTGTGCCAGATGGGGGATGCGCCGGACCATTTCTGCAATGCCGCGACCGGCGGATAGCCGGCGGCACTGGAGTAGTCCATTTCGATGGCATAGGAATCCCCGAGGGATGCCAGCAGGGCGGTATCCAGCGTGATCCGGTCGGCGGCGTCGGCAGTCAGCTCCTGCATGGCAGTAAAGCCCGTCGGATACTTCCCGACGTTGGAATAGATAATGCCCTTTTTGGGGGATTCTCCCTGCTGCGCAAACAGCTCAGTGAGCGTGACAAATGTATAGCCCTGCGCGGCAAGCTTAGGCATGGCGATTTTCAGTGCTTCGACCGTCTGGTCGTTCCCGGCAGCATCGTGCAGCAGCACGATCACCCCGTCCTTGGCGCCGTTCAGGATATAATCCGCACGCTCCTGCGCGGTGACGTTCGGCATGTAATCCTGACAGTCGATGCCGCAGATGAACGGCATGCCGATCGCATCATACATCGCCGGACTCACGTCGATGAACGGCGGACGGAAAAACCGTGTCGGCTCTCCGGTGATTTCCATGACCTTTTCATCGACAAAGGCGACCTCTGCCTGCATCTCCTCGGCGGACATCTTGGACATGTTGGAATGTGTCCGGGAGTGGTTGTCAATCTCCATGCCCATGTCATAGGCACGTTTCACGGTCACGGCGCTTTCGGCACTGATATTGTTCCCGATCAGGAAAAACGATGCCTTGGCGTTGTATTGCTCCAAAAGATCCAGCACTTCGTTGGTCGTTGTGGTGTTGGGACCGTCGTCGAAGGTCAGTGCGATCAGCTTGGGCGCGGTGGCTTCAGCCCTGACCGGCAGGAATGTGAAGCTGCTCAGGGATACGACCGCCGCCGTCAGTGCGGATAGAACAGTGGACAGGATTTTGCGCATGAACATCACCTCATTCATTTTCTGGTTTTATGATACCACGTCCCCGGCTGAAATACAATGACATTTTACGCATAAAGACTGACATTATACGGAAAAGTGCTTGACAAGAGGCGCTGTATCGGTTATACTGAAAGCAAAGGCGGTGATCTCATGAAACGCATCGGTGTTCTGATACCGGCGATCACGGAGCGGATGCAGAGCGAGCTGATTGACGGCATTTTCCGGACAGCGCGTACTGCGGGCTTTGACGTGATCGTCCTGACAACGGCGACCTCCGGCATGGACTATCATTTCCAGAGTGACATGATGGAGGGTGAGGAGAATATTTTCACGCTGCTCGACAGCATCCGGCTCGACGGCGTGCTGTTCGCGTCGCATTATTTCAGCAAGGCGCATGTCCGCAGCAGGATATGCGAAAAGATCCGCAAAGCCGGCATCCCCTGCATCGATCTCGGCGGGAGCGCCCTTGGCTTTGAAACTGTCCGCACCCCGCAGGATGAGGCGTTCTGTGAGCTGACCGCGCATGTCATTGAACGTCATTCCTGCCGGCGCCTGCTCTTTCTGGCGGGACAGGAGGGGCATCCCGATTCGGAGCAGCGGATGCAGGGCTTTGTGCGGGCGGCAAAGGCGCACGGCTGCCCGTATGAGATCGTCTACGGCGATTTCTGGAAGGCGCGTGCAGCGGAGCTCGGGCGTGAGCTGCTGGCGCACGAACGTCCCATGCCGGATGCGATTCTCTGCGCGAGTGATATTATGGCTGTCTCGCTCTGCGATACGCTGAAAAGCGGCGGCGTTTCCGTACCGGATGACGTGATCCTGACCGGCTTTGACGGGCATATCAGCGGACTGTCCAATTTTCCGTCGATCACAACCGTCAGCGGGGGCATGGCGGCGCTCGGCAGACTGGGGGCGGCGCGGCTGATCGAAATGACCGGCGGGAAGGCGGATTTGCCGGACGGCACGGGGATGCACATCCTGTACGGCGCAAGCTGCGGCTGCGCGGAGCGCATGGAGGATTACCGCGCAGCGGCATTGCAGGTGCAGGCACACATCCGGCATGAAGCCGATACCGCCGAGCGTCTGGAAATGCGCATCAATGCGGATATTATCACGCGGGCATCCTGCGTGGAATCCCTGCCGGAGCTGACTGCGATCATCGACCAGACGGCGCATATTCTCAAGGATTGCAGGTCGCTGTATCTGTGTCTGTGCGACGACTGGGAGGGGGATCCGGCGCATCCGGAGCACTCGCGGACGCAGGGGTATTCCCGCCGGATGCTGTGCGCGGTTTCCAAGGATGCCGGCATGCCCGCCAGGGATGAGGGCAGATTCCCGGCAAAGCACATTCTCCCGATGCTGACAAAGCCCCATGAGCCGGTGCTTTTGTTCCTGCTGCCGCTTCACGCATCCGTGCAGGCATTCGGGTACTGCGCGTTTGCGTATGAAAAAGCCGAGGATTTCACCATCTCGGTCATGCTCGTCAACATGCTGAGCGCCGTGGCAGGCGGTCTGCGGATGCTGCGTCAGAAGCGCTATGCCGCGTATCTGCAAAGGCAGATCGAGGAGGCGTCGCTGTATGACAAAATGACGGATATGCTTAGTAAAAAGGGTCTGCTGCGCTATCTGGAGCAGCAGCAGACCGGTTCATGCGGGATTCTGCTTGTGACGGTCGGAAGGCTGTCGGCGGCGGCTTTTGTGCAGAACCACAGCCGGATGAATGACGCTGTGATGCAGTCCGAGCTGCTGCTTGCCAATGCCATCCGCCTGCTGTCCGGGCAGAAACTACAGGCGGCGCGTCTCGACAAGCAGTCCTTTGCTGTGGTATTTCCCGCGGCAGACGGGGAGACGCCGGAGCGCACCGCAGACGAGCTGATGATCCAGCTTGAGGTGCTCATCCGAAAGATGCAGGAGGGCAGTGCCGCTGCCTTTCTGCCGGAGCCGTATGCGGTGTGCGGCATGCTCACATCCCCGGCGGGTGCCTGTCTTTCTGCGCTCTGGGAGAAGCTTGCCAGCATACAGCCAAAGGAGAGCGGCTTTACCGGCATCGCGCAGCTCCGAAGACTCCGCCGCGAGATCCATCAGGCGCCCGGGCTGGACTGGAGTCTCGGAGAAATCTCCAAACGCCTGAATATCAGCAAAAGCTATGCGCAAAAGCTGTATAAAAAGCATTTCGGAATCAGCTACATGCAGGATCTGATCGAGGCGCGGATCAATGCAGCCAGACAGCTCCTGACAGCGACGGATCTGCCGGTGCATGAGATCGCCGCAGCCTGCGGATATCAGAACGCGACGCATTTCATGCGGCAGTTCAAGGAGATCACCGGTCTCACCCCGTCCGCCTACCGGAACCGGCATCCGTAAGCATCTGCCGATCAGGAGGCATTGCATTTCCCATGGGAATGTGCTATACTATTGCTCCCCCAATTAACTCATGAATTCAAAGCCGCCGCATACCTGGTAGAAGGCGCATGAAAGAAGGAAGAGATTTTAGGACGATCAGATTGCA
>ONEQ01000141.1 GCA_900316885.1 uncultured Eubacteriales bacterium
CGGCTCCTGCGCTATGCCGGGACGGACTGCGTCTACACCGGAACCGTCACGGATGCCGCCGTTTACGACAGCGGCTATGCGAAATATTCGCTTGACGGCGCATTTTCCGACGGCACACCCGCACACGCCGAATATCTCACGAATGCCGCCTGCTTCTCCTACGGGGACACGCTCACGCTGTCCGGCACACCGTCGGGCTTCACGTCCGGGTATCTGTTCGATTCCGCCGCCTACGCCCGGTCGCAGGGGATCTTCCTGCAATTCGGCTTTGACACGAGGGTCACGGCATTTGACAGCTTGCAGAAGCCGACACTCCGCAGCATCCTGCGAAACTGGCGCGAGACGATGACCCGGCGCATCCGGGCGCGTCTGGACGGCGATGCCGGCGCGATGCTCACCGGGCTCCTGTTCGGTGAAAAATCCGGCATGAGCCGCGAAAGCCGCACGGCGCTCTACCGCATGGGCATCGGACATGTGCTGGTCGTGTCGGGGCTGCATCTGGATGCGATGGCGTATGCCGCCGCGCTCCTCCTGCAAACGCTCCGCATCGGGCGGAAAATCAGCTTTGCCGTGATCTCTCTGCTCTGCATCCTGTTCGTGCTCACGGCGGGTGAAACAGTTTCCGTACAGCGTGCGTGCATCATGGCGCTGATCGGACAAAGCGGGCGGGTGCTGTTCCGCAAGCCCGATCCGTTCACCTCCCTGAGCCTTGCGATGCTGTTCCTCGGCATCGAAAATCCCTTTGTCATCCATGCGGCGTCATTCTGGCTGTCCTGCACGGCGGCGTTCGGCATCGCGGTGCTCGCGCCCTGCATGACCCGGAATCTTCCGCGTGACACGTTTCTCCGGGGGATGCTCGCGGATTTCTGCATGTGCTGCTGGTGCTTTCTGGCGGTGCTCCCGGTGTGCATTCTCTATTTCCGCGAGATCTCGTTCCTGAGTCCCGTCAGCAATACCCTGCTCGTGCCGGTCTGCTTTGCGGCGATGCTCTGCGGGGCGGCGGCGCTCCCGTTCGGGTGTCAGGGGGAGATCGCCGGGTTCCTGCTCGACGGGGCGGATGTGCTCTGCGGGTGGATTCTGCGGCTGTCCCACGCGGTTTCCGCGATTCCTTGGACACATGCCGCAACCGGGAGCCGGCTGGTGCTCGTATCGGTCGGTGCGGGGCTTCTGCTGGCTGCCGCGGTGCTGCTTCTCACGAAAAGCCGCAGAATCACGACGTTTACGGTGCTCTGCGTGATGCTCGTTTCCGCGGTCAGCGTCTCGGCGGAGCGTTATGCGAAGCGGGAGGATCTGCGCCTTGCAGTCCTCGGCAGCGGGAAAGCCACCGTGCTGGTCATTCATAACGGCTATGATGCGGTGATTTTCGACCTCACAGGGCAGAAATCGCTCCCGCCCTATGCAGAGGCTGTTCTCACCGAGGAGGGCATCCGCCATGTCCGGGCACTCTGTCTCTGCAAGCCATCCGCGAAAAGTGTCCGGCGGTATGCGTCCTATCTCGGCGGCTGCACCCCGGAAGCGGTCTGGATTCTCCGTGACAAGGACTGCGGGACGCTCCTCGGCATGACACCGACCCATGCGGACAGGCTGGAGATCGCCTTTCACGGTGCGGAGATCTGCGCCGAACAGCAGACCGTCACGGTCGCCTATGCGGGACAGTCCCGCAGCATCGGCGTTCCTGCGGACAACTGCACCGAGCTGACACTCACCCACGACGGCAAATGCCGGATCAGGAGGCTTTATGGCGAGAATTGACACGAAAAAGCTGGCGGCATCACTCAAAGCCGGACAGCTCTCCAATCTCTACTATTTTTACGGCAGCGACGCGATGCAGGTCACCCAATGCGTGAAGGCGGTGCTCAAAACCGCATCGGGCGGGGATGAGACTGCCGTGACCAAGCTCGACGGCGGGAATCTGGACGTGAGCCTGCTGGCGGACGAAGCCGAGCTCTGCCCGATGTTTGCCGACCGCAACTGCATCTGGGTGCATGACCTGAACATGGACACCGTGCGCGAGGATGTGCGCAAGGCGGTGCTGGAGATTCTGAAAAACGTCGCGCCGCAGACCGTTCTGGTGTTCGACGTGACGGGCTTTGACATCTTCGGCGGCAAGACCGGCAAGAACAAGAAGCCCACCGACAAAAACAAGAAGATTATTGATTATATCGAGAAAACCGGCACGACCGTGCTCTGCGAGCCAAAGAATCAGGTACAGCTTGCGGAGGACATCATGGTGCTCGCCAAAAAGCAGGGCTGCACCATCGGCAAGCCTGCCGCCATGACGCTTGCGGATCTCTGCGGGTGTCAGATGCTCGTCATCACACAGGAAATGGGCAAGCTCACCGCCTTTGCGGACGGCGGGGAGATCACGGAGGCGATGGTGCGCGATATGGTCGCGCCGCAGCTCGAATCCGCCGCCTACCTGCTCACGGATGCCATCCTGCGGTACAAGTCGAAGGAGGCGATGCACCGCGTGGACGATCTCCTCGCGATGCGTGTCGAGATGCCGTACCTGATGGCAACCGTCGCCGGGACGATGGTCGACGTGCAGAGGGCCTGCGCCGCACGGATGGCAGGCAAGCGCGTCGAGGACGTGATGCAGGATTTCGGCTACCGCATGAGCTTTATGGTCGAAAAGGCATTCCGGTCAAGCACCGGCGAATCGTATGAACACATCACCCGCTGTCTGGAACTGCTCTGCGCCGCCGAGACCCGGCTCCATTCCGCCGCCGTCGATGAGCGCGTGCTGTTCGAGGAGACGATCATCGAAATGCTCCGGAAGCGGTGAGCAAGGGGCGCTGCCCCTTGACCCCAGTGGGGACTTTGCCCCCACACCCCCAGCAGGGGCTCTGCCCCTGCACCCCGCAAGGGGAGCGTGGCTCCCCTTGACCCCATCCACTTTTCATGCAAGTTGTTGACCGCGTTTTTTGAGAAAGGAACTGCTATGCTGATACTCGGAATCGAAAGCTCCTGCGACGAGACTGCTGCTGCGGTCGTCGAGGACTGCACCAAACTCCGCGCCGATGTGATTGCCTCACAGGCAATGGAGCACCGCGAATACGGCGGCGTTGTGCCGGAACTGGCATCCCGCCGGCACTGTGAGAATATCCTCTCCACCGTTCAGGCGGCGCTGGAGCAGTCCGGCGTGACCGTCGATGACCTCGACGGCATCGCCGTCACCTATACCCCCGGACTCATCGGGGCGCTCCTCGTGGGCGTGAATTTCGCCAAGGGGCTCGCCTTTACCGCCGGAAAGCCCCTCATCCCCGTTCACCACATGACCGGGCACATTGCCGCTAATTACATCGCACATCCGGAGCTCAAGCCCCCGTATCTCTGTCTGGTCGTCAGCGGCGGGCATACCATGCTTGCCGAGGTGGTCAGCTATACGGAATTTCATATCCTCGGCACGACCCGTGACGATGCCGCCGGCGAATGCTTTGACAAGGCGGCGCGTGTGCTGGGCTATCCCTACCCCGGCGGCGTGCAGATCGACAAGGCGGCGCAGACGGGCGATCCCCTGAAATACGCGCTTCCGCGTCCCAGAGTCGCCGGAAGTGAGCTGGACTGCTCCTTCTCCGGGCTGAAAACCGCGGTGATTAATATGGTGCATCACGCCGAGCAGCTCGGTGAGGAGATCGACCGCGCATCGATGGCGGCATCCCTCCAGCACACCGTTGCCCGCATCCTCACCGAAAAGACCGAGCTTGCCGCACAGCAGACCGGCTATACCACCATTGCCATGGCGGGCGGTGTATCCGCCAATTCCGGGCTCCGCGCCGCGATGGAGGACATGTGCCAAAAGCACGGCTATACGCTCTACATGCCGCCGCTGTCCCTCTGCGGGGACAATGCCGCGATGATCGCCTGTCAGGGCAGCTACAATTATCTGGCAGGGCTCCGCGCAGATCTGACCCTCAACGCCTACGCCACCGGAACAGCCATCGGTGAGCTGCGTGCATAACAAAATGATCCCCCTTGCAGGTGCAAGGGGGATGTTTTGGATATGGGGGGAGTGGGGCAGCTCATCCCCACAGCTTCTCCCAGTTTTTCATGCTGCACAGGAACAGCGCCTGCGTGTAATCCGCAGGGTCGGCGGCTGTCATCCAGCGGTCGCCGGTCAGAGTCAGATCCACCACGCAGATCTCGCTGTAATGCTGGAGCAGGAACGGCACCATGCAGTCCGCGAAATCATCCTTGAACAGCAGCAGCTTCTTGCCGCTTTCCACATTCGTCCGGATCACCAGCCGGTCGCAGGGCGTGCCCAGATAGAACCGGTACATGTCCGCCGATTGCAGCGCTTCCTCCGCATAGAGCGACTTGCCGCGATCCTCCGTCGTGCCGTTGGCATAATGCGCCGTCACCGAGGTCACCGTGCTGCCGCGCTCGTACTTGTAGCAGTCGAGCATATCGGGCTTTACCCCGTCAAACAGCGTCCGGGCGTAGAGATCGCCGCGGAATTCCGGGCTCATATGCGAAATGACATAGCGCTGGTAGGGTACGGGCGTGAAGCCCATCTTCTGGATCATGTTCTGATAGACGCTGAAGGCGCCGAAGCATGTCCAGTGCGTGTCCGTCCGGTAGTAGATGTAGTCGCTGCGCAGGGAGGACAGGATGTGATGCGCATCGATGCACCGCACATTGGTGTCCGTCCCGTTGTAGATCTCACGGATGCGCTGCTGCTCCTCGGTGCTCACCGCATTGGCAGGCAGGCTCGTTTCGTAGATCTCGGACGCGGAGGGGACGAGCATCAGGAACGTCGGGATCCCGTACATCCGGGAGAAATCATCCGGCGGCGCGGCAAGCGTTTCCGCATCCGGAAGCGCCTCGCTGTAGCGCTTTTCGAGGAGCATCCCGTCGGTGACGTAGACCCCGTGGATCATCTTTTCTCCGACAAACAGATCGGCGCGGCTCTTGATGCGGAACAGCGTGTCATGGAATCCCAGATGCTCCGTGAGATAGGACTCCACCCCTGCCGCCCATTCCCCGCTCAGGAGCGCGTAGGGCGTCACCGCCGGGAAGGCAGACGCATCAAAACGCAGGACGGTGCCGGTCAGGATGACCAGATAGATCGCCAGAATGGTCAGCACCATGAAGAAATGCGGTCTGGTTTCTTTCATACCGGTCACCCCCTAAAGCTGCAGCCAGAGCCCGGCGATGCGCTCGCCGTAGAGCATGGATGCAAGGCAGAATACGAACAGCGCCCCGTGGACGATGGGCTTCCAGAAGCCCAGGAATTTCCCGAAGCCCGAACCGCTGACACGCTCGGCAATGTTGCGGAACAGATCTGCCGCGATGTAGAAGCCCAGCAGTATAAACGCGATGTAGGATGTGAAGAAATAGAAACCGTAGCTGTCCGCGATGCCCTTGCCGAAGCCGAGCATGGCTTTCCAGATCGTGCCGACCTCGGTCAGATCGTCCACGAAGAACAGCACCCAGGCAAATTGCAGGATCACCGCCGTCCAGAGCATCCCGACCACATAGCGCTTTTTCGCCACCGGCTCCAGCACAAGCTGATCGAGCACCAGCAGTACGCCGATCACCGCCCCCCACAGCACAAACTGCGGCTTCTGCCCGTACCAGGCGCCGATGAGCGTCCAGGTCAGGACGAGGGAACCGTATTTCTGCCAGCGGTGCTTCGGGGCGCTGCTGAACAGGAAATACCGGAAATTCGTCTGGAACCAGAGCAGCAGCGTGCAGTTCCAGCTCTGGAAGAATTCCGTGATGGTGGGCGCGAAGAACGGATGCCGGAAGCTCTCCGGCAGTGTGAAGCCGAGCGCACAGCCTAAGCCCCGCGCCATTTCGGTATAGCCCAGCAGCTCGAAATAGAGGTACATGGAAAAGGAGACTGTCGTCAGCCATGCTGTGAGCATACTCATCTCCTGTGCCTGCCGCAGCTCGCGGAACAGGTAGCCGAATGTATCCGCCAAAACGACCTTTTCGGCAAGCCCCTGGATGAAGCGCATCAGCCCCTCGCCGAGCTGATGGACATTGCAGGCGCGTCGGCGGAGCTGGTCGTCAAAGTCAGCATAGCTGATGAACGGTCCGGCGAACAGCACCGGAAAGAACGACAGATACAGCGCCAGATTGACGAATCGCACGGCTGCCGGGTGACTGCCCCGGAAGATGCCGTTCAGGTAGCCGAGTCCGAGCAGCGTATACACCGCGATGCCGAACGGGAACAGCATATCGCCCGCAGCGGCGGTATAGCGCACGTACACGACGACAGCCGACTGCACCACAGCGGAAAAGCTCAGGAGCAGCACGGAGAGGACCCG
>ONEQ01000142.1 GCA_900316885.1 uncultured Eubacteriales bacterium
ATCCATATAAATATAAAAATGTGAAACAAAAGCGCCGGGGATGTCAAATATTCCCGGCTTTTTTGTATATGACGCGGCAGATGAGCTGAACGAAGTCCTGACAAGGACCTTCACCACTCACCACCCTCTGCTCCACGTACTGCTCCTGGGAGGGACCATAGCTCTTTTCCATAAGCTTACAGGCTCCTGGAACATTGGCATTTTCGTATATCTTGTGCTTCAGATGCTGGTGATAACTGCAATCTTCGCCTACGCCATCACCTACATGCAGAAAAAGGGCATCGGGAAAAAGAGCCGGGTACTCTGGGTTCTATACTACGGAGCCTTCCCAACAATAGTTATGTACACCCTGTGTTCCTGCAAGGACGGTCTGTTCCGCGCGGAAATCCGGTTCTGATACCCTGCCTATTATTTTTGTATCCACTCTTGATTTTTCCTTTTTCGTATAGTATAATTAAGGTATCTCATTACAAAAAGGAGTGGATCAGATGGAACCGACACAGGATCCTTTCAGAACCGAACAACCGACACAGCCCACACCTCCCGTGCAGCAGCAGACAATCGCGCCGCCGCCTGTACCGCAGGTAACGGACTACACATCCATGTATGCGAATGCCGGAATCACCCCGCCGCCTCCGCCGGAAAAACGCCGGAAAGGGGTTCCGGCATGGATCAGCAATTCCCCGGTTGCTGCCGGTTTCTGGCTGATGATCGGGTATGTGATTCTCAACGGGCTGCTGCACCTGGGCACCTCGCTCATCCCGGCAGGCTTTGCCCACGATCTGGTGACAGAGCTTTTGCAGATTGCCGTATTCACCGCACTCCCCATCCTGCTCGGTGCGGGCAGCGCCTTCAAGGGGGGCGGCAAGGCGCTCCGGAAAAGTCTGCTCATCGGGCTGCCGATCCTGATCGGCGGCATCATCGGTGTCCTGTGGGATCTGATTAACACGCCCACCGGCTCGGATATTCTATGGCAGAGCGGCTCGTCCGTGCTGCTCGGTCTCCTCTCGCTGATCCGCATCACGGTGACGGAGAGTGCCATCTTCATCGGGCTGATCGCGCACAGCATCGGCAAGGAGAACGGCAGGGATCAGGAGGGTGTCTGGTATGCGGCACTGATCTCTGGCGTGATCTTCGGACTGTCGTACATCCAGGGCATCTTCTACGATGCATCCGCCGAGCAGATGGCAGGTCAGGTGCTTTGCATGGTGATCCTCGGCACGGTCTATGCGGCGATTTACTACCGCGGCATGTCCCTCTGGGCGATCATGCTCCTGCATTTTGTCAATTCCGCAGCGCAGTACTTCACGCAGTACTTCATCTACGGCACCAATTCCGCGATCTCCATCATCAACGATTACGCCTTTGTCAATTACATCCCCGCAGTCTTTGCGGCAATTTTCACCGGCATCATCCTGCGCCGCAAGAAGATCCGCGAGGCTGTGGAAAATCTCCGCGGCAGCGAGGAGGCGGCGCTTCTCCCCGGTGAAATGACCCGCGCCGAGCGCAAGCAGGCAAAGAAGGATCGTCAGGAACGCAGACGTCAGCAGCTCCGCGAGCAGTATGCGGATACGCCGCTGGCATTCCGCCTGTGCCGCATCTACCTGTTCAAGCCGCTGGGCATCGTGTTCGGCGTGCTCTCCACGGGTCTGGTCGTTATTCTCGGTGCGGTGATGTTCCTCAATTCCGATACCTACACGGCGATGGACGAGTATGCCGAAACCGGCAGAACGGAGGTCGATCAGGAGAAGATCGACGAGCTTTCCCCGCGCGATGAGGAGGGTGCCAAGGTGATCGATGCCCTGCCGCACGGAAAGACAACCGATACATGGACGATCTGCCTTTATATGGTCGGCGCGAATCTGGAGGATATGAACGAGAACGATCTGTCCTACCTCGTCAGAACACAGATCTACAACCAGTGCCAGGAAATTCAGGAAAACCAGCTCAATGCCGAGATCGACAAGATCAACGCCTTCGCGGATGAGCTCAGCGAGAACGGCATCGATCTGCCGGCATATCTATACGAACCGCGCCATCCGGTCGGCTACACGGATCTGCTGGTCGATGAGGAGGTCGTGGCAGAAATGAAGGGAAACGCCTCCCGCGATCTTGACGAGATCATGTCGGAAACGTGGAACAGCCAGATCTCCGTTGTGATCCAGACCGGCGGTGCGACCCACTGGAGCAAGGAGGAAATCAACCCCAACCGCACACAGCGTTTCCTCTACAAGGACGGCAAGTTTGAGCAGGTTGCGGATATGCCGCTGCAGGATAGCTGCGCGGTTGATACACTCACGGACTTCCTCGATTTCTGCAACACCGAGTACCGCTCCGATCACAACATGCTCATTCTCTGGGATCACGGTGCAGGCGTATTCGGCTACGGCGGCGATTCCATCTTCAACACCTCCATGTCTCTGGCGGATCTCCGCGAGGCACTTTCCAATGTCTACAAGCCTGATCCCAAGAAGCCGGCATTCGACATCATCGGCTTCGATGCATGCCTGATGGCGGCAGTCGATGTGGTGCATTACCTCGATGGCTATGCTGCCTACATGGCTGTCAGCGAGGAGACAGAGCCGGGCTTCGGCTGGGATTACGGTCCCTGGTTACAGGCACTCTCCGACGATCCGTCCATCAGCCCCGCAAAGCTGGCTCAGACGATCGCGGATTCCTACATGGACTACTACATGCGGCTTGCCGTCAACAATACCACCCTCTTCTCCGACCCGGCACCCATGAGTCTCACCTTCTCGGTCATTGACGTGAATCAGGGCAAGGGGCTGTATGACGCCTACTGCGCTCTGACCAAGAAGCAGCTTTCGGATGCGGCGCATGACATTTCCGTGCTCTCCGAGATCGGTCGCTGCGGTCAGCGGTCGCCCAAATTCTGCGGCTCCGCCAGCTCCGTCTGCAATCTGATCGATCTGGGTACCTACATCGACTACATGGTTGATACCTACCCGAACGAGTGCAGCCGCATCAAGGAGGCGCTCGGCAAGACGGTGCTCTATCACCGCGAAAGCGGCAGCCTTTGCAATGCGCAGGGACTGGCGATTTACCTGCCCTGCGCAATCGACTCCTACTCCGGTCTGAGCCACCTGCTCGACTACGTCTACGATATCTGCGAGGATGACAGCACAAAGGCGCTGTACTATTATAAGATGGCAGGCTGCCTGAACAAGGATATGCGCAAGTACGTCAAGACCATCTCCGATCAGGTGCCGCAGGTCATCGATACCACGGTATTCCACGATTTCGAGAGAGCCGAGCCGACCATCGACGAGGACGGCTTCAGCGTTGCGATTGATCCGAAAATCCAGAGCATGATGGTCGGCTACTACTCGCATGCCCAGATCTACGATACCGAACATTCGCTCCTGATCGACCTTGGCTACGACGAGAATGCCTGCCTCGACGGCGAGGGTGCCCTGTACTGTGACTTCGACGGAAGCTGGATCTGCCTCGACGGCGTTCCGCTGGCAACCGAGGTCATCAGCACGAGCATTTCCACAGTGGAGTATCGTTCCAAGGTGATGCTTGACGGCTACCCGACCTATCTGCTGTTCTGCTATGACCGTGACAGCGAGGAATTCACCATCACCGGCGCCGCCAGGATCCCCGATGACGAGGAGGAGATCAACTTCCTGACGGACACCAAGTCCATGGAGGAGCTCTCCCCCGGCAGCAAGATCATCCCCATCTACCAGACCCGGAACGCGGATACCCGCTATCTGGAGGAGAAGCAGGGCAAGAAGATCAGCTACCGCTCCAATTCCTCCATCTGCTGCAATCCGCTCGGCAACGGCTACTACTACTCGACCGCTGTGATTACCGATCAGCGAGGCGACCGCTACAGCTCCGAAATCGTCGGCTGTACGGTTTCCCAGGGCCGTGTGACCGAACGCACCGTAAACCCGGATTTCTCCGCCAAGGAGAGCGAGGACGAGGAATAACCGTATCTCACACAAACCGCCCCTGTCAGACTGGCAGGGGCGGCTTTTTGGTAATATTGTAGGAAAGTACTTGCATTTTTTCTGAAAATATGCTATAATTGCAGAAGATGCAAGAAAAGGAGGTGCCCTCTATGCTGCAATTTTTCGGACGCGGCTCTGCCTTTGCAGATTCGCATAACTGTGCATTTTTCCGCTGTCGGGATGAGCTTGTGCTCCTGGACTGCCCGATGGATGCGTTTCAGAAGCTGAAGCACGCGGATCTGACCTCCGGCGTCAGCCGGATCCGTGTCCTGCTCACGCACACCCACGGCGATCATGCCGGCGGAATCCCGATGCTCATCCACTATGCGTTCTTCATCCTGCATATCCCGGTGACGGTGCAGGCGCCCTCTCCCGCGGTGCGGGAGGATCTCCGTCTGATCCTCGACCATCTGGAGGGGTGCGATCCCCGCGGCTATACCCTGCAGGATCCGGAATGCGCGGATCCGACCTTTACGGCGGTGCCGATCCCCACGCAGCATGTGCCGGCGCTCGAGGGCAGGTGCTTCGGCTATTATCTCTCCGTGGACGGACAGGAATGCGTCTATACGGGCGATTCCTGCACGCTGGAGCCGTTTCTGCCGTATCTCCATGCGGGCGTGACGCTGTATACGGAGACCTGCTGGCACCGCAGTGCGGTGCATATGCACATCGGCGCCTTTCTGCCGGTGCTCACGGCGCTCACGGAGCAGGGCGTGCAGGTGTACCTGATGCACCTGGACGATGAAGAAAAGATCGCATCCGCCATTTGCGGGACAAAGCTCTGTCTCGCACCACTCTATACTACCCGGAGGGACAATATGACTGACAGAAACGATTCCGTACTTTCCGAGATTCTGACACTCACGGACAAGCTCTACAAGCAGATGTGCAGCGGCGAGGGCAACGACCACAGCCGGCTGTTTGCCGACCTGACCGAGCTCGGCAAGGTGCTCACCGGCGCCGACCGCGCAAGCTTCTGGAAATGGGACAAGCAGAAAAAGGAGCTCTGGACACTCTCCGCCATCGGCACCGAGCGCATTGTGATCCCGGAAACAACGGGACTGGTCGGCAAGGCGCTGCGCGAAAAGCGCATCATCGTCACGAACGACCCGTACAGCGACCCGGATTTCAACCCGGCGGTGGATAAGAAAACCGGCTATGTCACGAAATCCGTCATGGTACTGCCGGTGGCGGACGTGAACGGCGCATTCATCGGCGCGTACCAGATGATTAACAAGCCGGGCGGATTTGACGAGGCGGAGGATACCCGCCGGCTGTCACTGGCGGCGCTCATCTGCGGCATCGCGCTGGAATCCGACACCTTCCTGGAGGAATCCCAGCACGACAAGCTCACACACCTCAAGAACCGCATGGGATTCTATGCGGACTATCTGCGGCGCTACGGCAAGATGCTTGCAGAAGGCAAGCAGGTGTCGATGTTCCTCTGCGATATCGACCATTTCAAGCGGGTCAACGACACCTACGGACACAATGCGGGCGACGATGCGCTGGTGTTCGTGTCCGGGATTCTGGCGGACAGCTGCCGGCAGGGCGACTGCGCTTACCGCTGGGGCGGCGAGGAATTCATCATGCTGATGCCGGATACCCCGATCGAGCAGGCGGCGAAAATCGCGGACAGTATCCGCGTGCGGATCATGAATTCCGTGTGCCATGCGGACGGCAATGACATCCAGCTGACGATCAGCTTCGGCTGCTGGGAGATGGATGGCAGCATCCAGGCAGAGGCAAATGTCAAGCGTGCCGACAACCGGCTGTATGTCGCAAAGGAAACCGGACGCAATAAGGTCATCTGGAATGATTAACACATTGCACGGTCACATCAAGGGGCAGGAGATCTTCCTACCCCTTTTTCCATTTCATCGGAGGAGAACACTGTGCTACGTTACGATGATTTCGCCCACCGAGCAGCTTCCGATCCCTTCGGATCATGCTCAGTGGGCGTCTTTCTATGTATCGGCTTTTTACAAGGAACAGCGCCGCCGAAGCAGCGCTGTTCCTATGAAATATCAGCAATATTTCGTCATTTTCATTGCTTTTCTTCTCTCCTGCGGAGCTTCGCGCCGATGGCGATCAGTAACAGTCCGGCACCGCCGAGAATCGGTACCGGCCACCATAGCTGTCCGGTCTGCGGGAGCTTTTCCGGGGGATTGCCGGGCGTATCACCGGGCGGATTGCCGGGTGTGTTTCCGCCGGGAGGAGGGCTCACGACCGTCGTGTAGGTCTGCGGCGGATTCGTCTGCGAGGGCGGTCTGTTGGTGGAATACTTCGCAGTC
>ONEQ01000143.1 GCA_900316885.1 uncultured Eubacteriales bacterium
AGGCTCCTGTCACAGCAGATCGGGTAAGTAGGCACCCAGCTCGCGCATGGAGCAGGTGTCATCCGGTGCTACGATGATATGGTCGATCAGCTCAATATCCAGCGCTTTCAAAAGCTTGGCGATGGTGTTGGTGTTCTGGATATCCTCCGGTGACGGAACCGCCCTGCCGTTCGGGTGATTGTGCGCCAGAATCACGCTCCGGCAATGCGACATCAGGATCATCCGCACCAGGTTCTGCGTCTCCACCTGCACCCTGCCGGGTACGCCCTTGGCGGCGGTAAAGCACCGGATCACCTTGCACTGGTCATCCAGACATGCCGCCAGCATATTCTCATCCGAGCAGCCCGACAGCCGGCTCCGGAAGTACATGCAGCAATTCTCGAACGTTGTCAGGGACATGCCGCGCATCCGGCTCTGCTCCACATGGTCGTGGAACGCCGCCATGAAATGCAGGAACTGCGCCGTGCTCTCCCCCACGCCCTTCACCCGGCAAAGGGATTCCGGATCCGCCCAAAGCACGCCCTGCAAAGAACCGAATTCCCGGAGCAGCTCGTGGGCAAGCGGATTCGTATCGCCGCGCCGGATCGCGTAAAAGAGCAGCATCTCCAGCACCTCATGGTCGTGGAAACCGTCCAGTCCGTTTGTCTGGAAACGCTCACGCATCCGTTCTCTGTGACCTGCGTGGATATTTTCGTCCTGCTTTGCCATCATATCACCTTTTTTCCGTCAGGGCTTTTCAAATCCTGTTTTTTATGCTATAATTATGGGTAAGGTTCCGAAAGGAGAGATACCATGCGAATAGTCACCATTACCCGGAACGATGCCGGTCAGCGGCTCGATAAATTTCTGATGAAGCTCATGCCCGCCTGCCCCAAGGGGATGCTCTACAAGCTCATCCGCAAAAAGGACATCCGCCTGAACAATGCCCGCTGCAAGGGCGACGAACAGCTCTGCGAGGGCGATACCGTGCGGATCTTCGCGAAGGAGGAATTCTTCGCCAGACCCGAGCCCGCATACACCTTCCGCAATGCCGCCGGCAATGTCACACCCGTCTACGAGGATGCGGATATCCTCATCGCCTACAAGCCGTCCGGGGTGTACGCCCACGGGGGTGAGAACGGCGCGGTGTCCCTCCTCGACGAGATCTGCCGGTATCTGCAAAACAAGGGCGAATACGACCCGGCAGCCGAGCAGACCTTTGCGCCAGCTCTCTGCAACCGCATCGACCGGAACACGGAGGGGCTGGTCATCGCCGCCAAAAATGCCGCCGCGCTGCGCTGCATGAACGAGGCAATCCGTGAACGCAAGGTTCAAAAGCAGTACCTCTGTATCGTGACCTCTCCCCTGCCGCAGCGCCGTGACACCTGCACGGCGTATCTGAAACGCGACGAGCGCCGCCGTCAGGTCGAGGTGCGTGACACTCCCGGCTCCGGCTGGAAGGAGATCGTCACCGAATACGAGGTGCTCGCACAGGCGAAGGGCTTGGCGCTCGTGAAGGTCACGCTCCACACCGGGCGCACGCATCAGATCCGTGCGCATCTGGCACATCTGGGCGCTCCCCTGCTCGGTGATCCGAAATACGGCACGGAGCACCGGCGCGAGGAGAATCAATGTCTCTGCGCCTGGTCGCTGCGCTTCACGGGTCTGGCGGGAACCGGACTCGCCGCGCTCGACGGCAGGGAGGTCTGTGCCCCGCTGCCGGATTTCGTCGGGCGGTATTTCCCGGATGTCAGGCTTTGAGCATGTCCAGCATTTCCGTCTCCGAAAGGACGGTCACGCCCAGCTCCTGTGCCTTGGTGAGCTTGGAGCCGGCATCCTCGCCCGCGATCACATAATCCGTTTTCTTCGATACGGAGCCGCTGACCTTTGCGCCGGCGGCTTCGAGCAGTTTTTTCGCATCGTTCCGCTTCATGTTAAGCGTGCCGGTCAGCACCACAGTTTTGCCGCTGAACGGCGTATCCGTCGCGGCTTCGAGCTTTTCGTAGGGCATGGTCAGTCCGGCGGCTTTCAGCTTTTCCAGCAGCGCCTGCACGGACGAATCGTGCAGCGCCGTCCAGAGACTCTGCGCCATGACCTCACCGAAGCCCTCGATCTCTGCAATCTGCGCAGTATCGGCGTTTTCGATCGCATCGAGCGAGCCGAAATGCGCACAGAGGAGGGATGCCGCCTTGGCGCCGATGTTCCGGATGCCGAGCGCGAAGATCACACGGTCGAGGGGCGCGGACTTCGATTTTTCAATCGCCGCGAGGAGATTGTCCGCACTCTTGTCCTTGAAGCCCTCGAGTGTGAGGAGCTGTGCCTTGGTCATAGCATAGAGATCGCCCGCATCCTTGACAAATCCTGCTTCGAGGAGTGCGGTGATAATCATCGGACCAAGTCCGTCGATGTTCATCGCGTCGCGGGATGCGAAATGCACCAGCTGCTTGTGAAGCTGTGCGGGACAGGAGATATTCGGGCACCGCAGGACGGCTTCCTCCTCGTCGCGGACCGCCCTGGCACCGCACACCGGACAACATTCCGGCAGGCGGTAGGGCACGGAGTTTTCCGCATGGGATGCGGATTTGAGCACCTCGGGGATGATGTAGCCCGCCTTACGCACGACAAGCTTATCACCGAGACGGATGTCCTTTTCGGTGATGAAATCCTGGTTGTGCAGCACGGCGCGGGACACGCTCGTCCCGGCAAGGAGGATCGGATCAAAGACCGCGACGGGAGTCAGTGCGCCGGTGCGTCCGACGTTGACCTCGATCTCGCGGAGGATCGTCTCCTTTTCCTCCGGCGGGAATTTGTAGGCGACCGCCCATTTCGGGGTTTTCGCCGTGGCGCCCATATTGTCGCGCTGGGAAAGGTCGTTCACCTTGATGACCACGCCGTCGATGTCATACGGCAGGTCGCCGCGGGAACTGCCGATGGCGTTGATCGCGTCCACGATCTCCTCGGTCGTGCGGCAGAGCCGGCGGTTCGGGATCACGCGGAAGCCCATCTCCTCCAGGAATTGCAGGGTCTCATCATGGGTGGCAAACTCCCGCCCCTCACATCTCTGAAGGTTAAAGATGAAAATATCGAGCTTGCGGCTCGCGGTGACCTTGGAATTCTTCTGCCGGAGGGAACCGGCGGCGGCATTGCGCGGATTCTTGAACGGCTGCTCGTCGTTCTCCTCCTGCTGGGCAACGAGCCGGAGGAAGGATTCCCGCGGCATATAGACCTCGCCGCGTGCCTCCACCAGCGGGAGGGTGGCTTTCAGGGTCATGGGGATGCTGCGGACGGTTTTAAGGTTTGCGGTCACATCCTCGCCGGTGAAGCCGTCGCCGCGGGTTGAGCCGAGCGTGAGCACGCCGTCCCGGTATTCGAGGGAGACGGAGAGCCCGTCAATTTTCGGCTCCACGCTGAACTGTGCATCGGGGTATTCCTCATGGACACGCGCCACAAAGCTCCCCACCTGTTCAAAGCCGAACACATCCTGCAAGCTCTGCATCTGCACCGCGTGGCTGACCTTCTCGAACGTACTCGATGCCAGACCGCCCACGCGCTGGGTCGGGGACTGCGGGCTGAGCAGATCCGGATGCTCGCGCTCAAGACCGGCGAGCTCATGCATCAGCGTATCATAGGTGAAATCGTCCACGCTGGGGTTATCCTGCACATAGTACTCATAATTATAGCGTTCGAGCAGCTCCGACAGCTCCCGGACGCGCATTTTCGCCGCTTCGTGATCCATAGGGCACCTCCGTACAAATGTTTCAATCTTTATTATACCACAAATCGATGGGTTTGTCTACTCCCTTTCCAAAAACTTTCTGCATAGCCCTATCCGACAGAATCCCCGGCGCTGTTACACGCCGGGGATCCAGTCTTGTGAGGAAAATTACTGAAGAAGATGTCGTTTTAATACTGCCAGATCAAAGCTGTCCGGCATCGCGTCGGCATACAGATCCGCCGCATACGCCTGCTCGCCGCTGAAGGTTTTCAGACCGAGCAGATACTTCTGGAGCAGGACTGCATCCGCAACATCCACCGCACCGTCGAGGTTGATATCGCCCTTCTGCCCCTTCACGGATGCAGCGGCGGTCTCGGCGGGCTTGATGATGATGTAGCAGAGATTGATCGCCTTGTCCTCGGAACGGACATTGACCGTCAGCTTGCCGTCGGTCACCTTTGCCGTGCCCTGGATGGCTGTGCCGATAGCACAATTCTTCGCAATCACGGACTCGTCCGCCTTGCCGAGATTCGCATAGACCGTCGGATTCTTGGAGCAGCTCCACGGATCCGCGAAGGCAACCTCCACGGAATAGGTGCCGTTCGGCAGCTCGAATGCATAGTCCAGATGGCGGTCGATGTTGTTCTCGTACTGGTTCTTGGTGTAGCGGAAGCTCGAATTCTTCGCGGCACCGTCGGCACCATGGCTCTCGTCACACCAGGTATTCGCGGTATAGATGCCGCCGCCCTTGGAGGCGCCGTCATACTGGTCGGTCGGATCGTCGATCAGACCCCACATTTTGCCGGTGACCTCATCCGCGCCGTAAAGCTGCTCGGTCACGCAGTTGTACTGTCCCAGCTTGTCCTTGCCGGTCAGGGTCGAGGTATTCTGGTCGCCGCAGTCCACGAAATACGCGATGCTGCTGTCATACTCATACGCAGGCTTGACTGCCGTCATGTAGATGAAATCGCATACCTTTGCGGATTCCTTGCCGTCCTCATTCGAGGAGAAGGTCACATCCAGCACACGGTGCTCCTTGCCGTCAGCGGTCTTGTCGTAAACGCAGCGCTGCATCACATCCGCAGGAACCGTGAGCTTCACGTCGTACACATCCTTGGTGCCCTCATAATTGAGGGTATCTGCGAACAGGATCGCGTCGCCCACGCGCACGCGCAGGGATTTGCCGTTGTCCGCCTTGCGGAGCTTGATGTTCAGCACGGTCATGGGAGCCGTTTCATCGACTGCCATCGTATAGGTAAACCAGCCGCCCTTGGTGACATAGCGGTAGGTCGAATCATCCGTCACGCCCTGGGAGTTGTACTCGATCATGTTGTGGAGATTGTCGTTCTCATACTGACCGTAGCCGGGCTGTACAACATCGGAATTGCTGGTCTTGGCACGCGGGAGCTTTTCCTCGATGACCGTGCCGTTGGAGACAAACTTCCAGTAGATGCCGTAGCGCTGCTGATACTGCTGGTAATGCGGGGTGAAGGTCAGCTCGGTGTTCGTGTCCTTGAGGGTGAACTGCATCGTGCCCGCCTTGCGCACGAGGTGGTCATTGATCTCGTTCATGAACGAGGCGACCGACTGCCCCTGCTTGCTGATCTTGATCGTCTCGCTGTTGACAACCTTTTCCTTGGGGATGGTAACCCACATGCCGGTGGAACCGGTGGTCATATTCGCCTTGCCGAGTTCTGCGGAGAGCACGACCGGACCGTACTTGAAGCCGTAAACTGCCGGATCATCGGGCAGATTGTATGCCTTGACCTCCTGCGGGATGGTCAGCGTGATGACGTCACCCTTCTTGAAGTCGCCCTTGACCTGCGCGTAGCTGTCTACATTTTTGTAAGTATACTTCGCACCGTTCAGGTCAACGCTCATGGTGCCCGCCGTCCAGTCCGGGATGCGGAAGCGGAAATCAAATGCGCCGCTGCCGTCGATAGTGAATTTCACCTTGTCGCCGGTCGGGATCTCGCTCTCCTGGAGAATCGTCACATTCTGCTCCGCCCAGTCGAGCTTGGAGCTCTGATAGAGGTTGACGTAGAGGGTGTTCCCCTCGTGCATGTAGATCGTATCGCCCAGCTTGGTGAAGCTCTCCATGCCGGAGCCGGTGCAGCACCAGAACTTCTCCCAGCGGTCGGAGTAGACCTTGAAGTAGCCGGTTGCCATCGGCTGGAAGTAGGTGGTCATGCCGGTTTCGGGATTCTGCGAGGACAGGATCGAGTTGTAATACGTCTGCTCGTAGTAATCCATGTACTTGACGTCATGCGTGATCTTGAACAGCTCCCGGCTGAGCTTGAGCATGTTGTAGGAGTTGCAGGTCTCGCAGTTGCAGTTGGTGCGCTCGGCGTTGAGGATGTCGTCCTTGCCGAAATGCTCCCACTCGCTGTTGCCGCCCGTGATGTAGGTGTGGTGGGTGGTGACCATATCCCAGAACGCCTCGGCGTATTGCAGATACTTCGATGCATCGACCTTTTCGCCGTTCACGGTCTTGCCGTCGAGGACGATGTAGCGCTTCAGGGCACCGATGAACTTCGGGATGGTGGTGTTCG
>ONEQ01000108.1 GCA_900316885.1 uncultured Eubacteriales bacterium
GGAGAACTGGGATTCTGTAGCGGCGCTGTCGTTTATCGCGATGATGGACGAGGAATTCGGCAAGGAAATCAAGGGTGCTGAAATCAAGAAATTTGTGACGATTCAGGATGCACTGGATGTCATGACAGACTAAGCAAGGAGGATACAACAATGAGTATGGAAAAGAAACTGGAGCTGATCGCAGAGATTCTGGACGTAGAGGCAGAGGAGCTGACCCCGGAGACAAAGCTGGCAGAGCTGGAGAACTGGGATTCTGTAGCGGCGCTGTCGTTTATCGCGATGATGGACGAGGAATTCGGCAAGGAAATCAAGGGTGCTGAAATCAAGAAATTTGTGACATTTCATAATGTGAAGATCAGCGGAATGGCATGTGCGGTTCCGACACACAAGGTGATGACGGACAGCTATAAGGAGCATTTCGGTGATGCGGTTGTTGAACGCTTCAAGCAGGCGACAGGCATCGAAGGACGGTATCTGACGGACGGTACACAGACGGCATCTGATCTGGCATTTGCAGCAGCGGAAGCGCTGATGCAGAAAAAAGGGCTGACCGGTGAGGATTTTGATGCTGTGATCTTCGTGACACAGTGCCCGGACTATGTGATTCCCTCAACTGCATTTGTCCTGCAAAAACGGCTGGGCATCAAGAAGGATTGTCTGGTATTCGACGTTAATCTGGGCTGCTCCGGCTTTGTGAACGGCGTGTATTTTCTGGCAGGTCTGATCGAAAGCGGAACGGTCAACAGAGCACTGCTGCTTGTCGGTGATGCGGATGTGGAACGTAAGGTCACGGATAATACATCCTTTACGATGATGTTTGGCGATGCCTCCTCGGCTACGATCCTGGAGCGCGGTGAGGGAACCATCCGCGGCATGATCCGATCGGATGGTGACGGCTTCGATGTACTGATTTCGCCGATCCCGGGTGCGCGTTTCCCCGGTGTGACCAGACCGGAGGATGCCGGACTGGAGAAGAAAATGGATGGTGATGATGTGTTCCTGTTCACCATCACCAAGATCCCGAAGCTGTTCAAGGAGTTTTTCAAGACCTTTGCATGTGACGGTGACAGCTTCGATTACTGCATACTCCACCAGGCAAATCTGATGATTATCAACCAGATTGCAAAGAAGCTGAAAATGCCGCCGGAAAAGGTGCCGGTTTCTCTGGGACAGTACGGAAACACGGACGGTGCGACGATTCCGGTCGGGATTGTAGATCTGTGCGAGCATCTGGAGAACAAGAGAAAGCTGAATCTGATTACATCGGGATTTGGCATCGGTCTTTCCTGGGGTGTTGTCTCCTTTGAGATTGATCCGGAGGATGTCCTTCCGATGATTAAGACAGATGACTATTTTGCGGAGGGAAGAAATGTCTGAAAGCAAAACCATTCTGATAACCGGTGCAACGTCGGGCATCGGCCGTGAAACGGCAAGGTATCTGCATGAGCTGGGATACCGTCTTGTCCTGACCGGACGTGATGCGGAGCGGCTCTCTGCTGTGGCGGATGAACTGAACGGGCAGGTATCCTATGTACTGAATCTGGAACGGCTTGAGGAAATACCGGGGCTGTTTGCATTTTTGCAGGAGAAGCAGATCCGGCTGGACGGCATGGTGCATGCGGCAGGTATTGCAAGCTGTATGCCGGTCCGATGCAATCAGTTTGGGACAACTGATAAAGAAATGAAGCTGCACTACTATGCATTTCTGGAGCTGTGCAAGCAGTTTTATTCCCGGAAGATCTCCAATGACGGCTCCAGCATCGTTGCCCTGTCCTCCATTTCGTGCTATACGAAGCGAAAGGGCGCTGTGCCGTATGTAGCCTCCAAGGCAGCGATGAATGCGGCGGTATCGATCACTTCTAAGGAGTTCCTCAAGCGTTCGATCCGGGTTAATGCGCTGATGCCGGCGTATGTGGATACCAGGATGAACGACGGACTGGAGGAGCTGATCGATATTCAGACAGCGCAGCCAATGGGGCTGATTCCGCCGAGAGAGATCGCGTATGCCATAGCGTTTCTGCTGTCGGATCAGTCGAGGTTTATTACAGGCTCATTTTTACCGATTTCCGGCGGAATGGAGTTTTAATCATGTGGAATCCCTTTGACTTTACAGGAAAGCGAATCCTGGTGACCGGTGCCACCTCGGGCATCGGTCAGGCAACAGCCATCAGACTTTCCGAGCAGGGTGCGCAGGTATGCATTCTTGCACGAAACGAGGAGAAGATCCGAAAAACCATGGAAAAATTGGCTGGTGAGGGTCATCAGCATTACGTCAAGGATTTCAGTGAGCCCGGCGGGTACAAGGAGATCTTTGATTCCATTGTGCAGGACGGTCATAAGATTGACGGCATGGTATACTGTGTCGGTGCGGCAGTGCTTGTTCCGGTCGGTATGCTGAATAAAAACACAATGGATGAAACCATGACCACCAATTTTTATGGATTTGCAGAGATGGTCAGCCAGTTATCGAAGAAAAAATACCATGACCGTGCGAGCATCGTCGGAATCTCCGCGATCAGTGCCCTTTACCCGCGAAAATGTCAGAATATTTACGCAGCGACCAAAGCCGCGATGAATACGCTGGTCTCTGCATCGGCGCTTGAGCTTGCTGCAAAGCACATCCGGATCAATACGGTGATGCCCGGTTTTGTCAATACGCCGATGCTGCATCAGGCGTATGAGGGCGTTTCGGAGGAGGAATTGCGTGAAGCAGCGTCGCAGCAGCTCCTGGGCATAGCAGAGCCGGAGGATATAGCGGATATTATTATGTTCCTGCTGTCGGATGCATCGCGGATGATTACCGGCAGACAGATCTTTGCGGATGGCGGGTTCCTGAATTTTCATGATTGAGGTGCAGGCATGGAGCAGTTATTTTATGATGCGGATCATCGGTTATATACAGCAGAGGATATCCGTAATGCATTGATTCAGATCGGTGCATCGGATTGCACAACCCTGTTCGTTCATTCGGATGTCATGTTCGGAACCCCCGCAGAGGGGTTCCGAAAAAGAGCCTATCTGGATACGCTCTATGAGATCATTCGGAGCCTGGGGGTCAGGAATCTGGTGATCCCTGCCTTTACCTACAGCTTCTGCAACGGCGAGGCGTATGATATTGTTAAGAGCAAGACGTCGATGGGTGCTTTCAACGAGCATGTGCGAAAGATGGAGGGGCGCTACAGAACGGATGATCCGCTGCTTTCGGTATCTGTACCGGCAGCTCTGGAGCCGCTGTTCGCGCATGTCAGCGAACATTCGCTGGGTGAGGAAAGTGCGATGGATATTCTCCACCATATGGAGGATGTCCGCTTCTTGTTTTTCGGAGCAGAAATGGCGGACTGCTTTACCTACGTACATTATGTAGAAAAAATGATGGAGGTTCCGTACCGATTTGACATGCCCTTTGAGGGGGATGTGATCTATCCTGACGGAACCGTAAAGACGAGAAGGCAGGTCATCCATACGCAGTGCGGCGGGGTGAAGCTGCCTCCGAAATATGATTATTTTGAAAGCGAAATGGAAGAAAAGGGCTTCCTGAAGAAATGCCGCATCGGTGACAGGTACATCGGATGCTTGCCGGAAAAGGATGCGTACCGTGAGATTAAAGGTCACATCGAAAGGAATATTCACTATTTTCTGGAGGAGCCGTTTACGGAGGGCGATCTGACCCACCGATATACCTATAGCACAGCGGACGGGAGAATCACACATTGCTGAGGAGTGTCAGAACCATGAAAAGCCACATGCTGGATTATTTTGAGGAGACGGTAAAGCGGAGGGGAAATACCGCGGCGGTCCGTCATCACGATCAGGAGATCACATTTGCCGGATTGCAGGAGAAGGCGGAAAAGCTGGGTACCTGGCTGCTTTCCGTTCTGGAGGGTTCCGTCAATACCCCTGTTGCGGTATTTCTTCCCAAGGAGATCCCTACTGTGATTGCGGATCTGGGAATCCTGTATTCTTCCAATTTCTTCATGAATCTGGATGTCAAGACGCCGAAGGAGAGGATCGGGAATATCCTGGAGCTTGTAAAGCCTTCTGCTGTTGTGACAAGCAGGAAATATGCCAAGGCGCTGGCGGATACGGCTGTACCGGTGCTCCTGATCGATGAGCTGGACTGGACTCAGCTTTCGCAGGATCACGATGCGCTTTCTGCACGCAGACAGGAGCTGATCGACACCGATCCGTTCTGTCTCATCAACACATCCGGGTCTACGGGTACGCCCAAGGGCGTTGTGCTGAACCATCGCAGCTTCTTTGACTTCATGACGGTATCCAATGAGCGGTTCGGATTTGACGGCTCGGAGATCATCGGTTCTCTTTCTCCGGTGGTTTTTGACATCTATGATTTTGAGCTTTGTATGCTCATGGTCAACGGCTCGCAGCTGGTTCTCCTGGATGCGATGCTTGCAGCATTTCCGGCACGGCTGCTGGAAACGCTGCGCGATGCAGAGGTCAGTTTCATTTTCTGGGTGCCGTCCATCATGGTCAATATCGCCAACATGGGTCTGCTGGACAAGATTGCCCTCCCGTCGCTGCGGCTTGTCTGGTTTGCCGGTGAGGTTTTCCCGACCAAGCAGTTTCTGGTCTGGTATGACAAGCTGCCGGATACGACATTTGCCAATCTGTACGGTCCGATCGAGATCACGCTGGACTGTACCTATTACGTTGTCGAGCAGCGCCCGGAGGAATCCGAGCCGCTGCCGATTGGCATCCCGTATCATAACACGGACGTGATCCTTCTGAACGACCAGAACCAGAAATGTGCTGTCGGGGAAGAGGGAGAGCTCTGCGTGAGGGGTACCTCTCTTGCAATGGGCTATTACAACAATCCTGAAAAGACGGCGGCTGCATTCACGCAGAATCCGCTCAATACGTCCTATCCTGAGCTGATCTACCGGACTGGGGATATGGCATACCGGAGAGAGGACGGCAATATCATGTTCAAGGGCAGAAAGGACAGCCTGATTAAACACATGGGGTATCGCATCGAGCTCGGGGAAATCGAGCATGTGATCGAAAATGATCTGAAGCTCGTCAAGTACTGCTGCGCAGTCTACCAGTATGCAAGAAAGGAAATCGTTCTGTATTATCAAAATGATGCGGAACTCACAGATAAAGATTTCCGAACGGCTCTGAGTAAGGCATTCCCGGCATACATGATCCCCGCAGTATATGTGCGGATGGAGGAGCTGCCGCGGAATACAAACGGAAAGATTGACAGACTGCTGCTGAAAACCCAAGCGAATGAGGAGGCATAAGAAAATGAAGGAAGCAATTTTAGAAATGCTGGACGAGCTGCGGCCGGAATTTGATTTCACCGACAGTGATGATTTTGTAATGGACGGGTTGCTGGACTCTTTTGATATTATCTCCCTGATCAGCATGATTGAGGAAAACTACGATGTCAAGATTGATGGTCTGGACATCGTTCCTGAAAACTTTTCTTCGGTAGAAGCCATTGAGGCATTAATCGGGAAATCAAAGGGAGAAGCAACATGATTACAACGTTTAAAGGGAAGAAAATCTCCGCAATGCTAGGAATTCTGCCTGAAACGATCGGATACTTTGATGATGAAGCAGAGAATTATTCGTTCCCGGTCAAGCAGACGATGCGGCTGAAAAAGGTGATGGGATATAACCAGCACAGACTGGCAAAGGATACGACGACGGTATCGGATCTTGCAGTGTATGGTCTGAAGCATATGCTGGAGCAGCATTGGATTGAGAAAGAGGAGATCGGCGCTGTTGTCACTGTCACGCTCTGCCCGGATCATTTTGTTCCGCATATCAGCAATATCGTGCAGGCAAAGTGCGATATTGGTATGGATGCTCTTTGCTTTGACATTGCGCAGGGATGCTGCGGATTTCTGGTTGGTCTGATGCAGTCCTTTATGCTGCTGGAGCATATGAAGGACAAAAAGGTCGTACTGATTAACGGTGATGTATTAAGCCATAAGGTTTCCAGGAAGGACAGAAATGATTTCCCGCTGATCGGTGACGGCTGTTCGATCACGGTCATTGAAAACGGCGGCGATGATGAAATCTACTATGAAATGCACACTGACGGAAAACGCGGAGAGGCATTGATGATCCCGGCAGGTGCCTTCAGAAAGCCAAGTACGCCCGAAACGGCAGTTATGACAGATCAAGGCGATGGTAATTTCCGAAGCCTCGATCACATGCATATGGACGGAAGCGGTGTGTTTAACTTTGTTCAGCTTGAGGTGCCCCCGCTGCTTGAGGGCGCATTGAAGCGCACCGGGAAAACCACGGACGATTTTGACTGGTTTTTGTTCCATCAGCCCAATCGTTTTATGCTGCAGAAGCTGGCAGAGAAAGCAGGACTCCCGATCGAAAAGCTGCCGATGAATCTCGTGGAGAATTATGGTAATATGAGCGGCGCCTGCATACCGATGACATCAATTATGAATTGTAAAGAGGATTTGATCAGCAAGAACAACAAATGCTGTCTCTGTGCGTTTGGTTCAGGACTGGCTTGGGGCGTGATGTTTATGAATATCGGTAAACTGGATCATTGTGAGATGATCGTATCGGATTTATAACGCATGATGGACGAGCAGAGCATTTATGAAAAAATACAAACAGCAAGGCTGCAGCGCTTCATGACGAATTGCTACTCGATGAATCTGGCTGGGCAATGCCGTCAGATATGGTCACACGGAGATGAATTCCTGTTTCGGTACGAGGATCATGGTGTGCAGAGACTGATCTATTTTGTCAGAACATTGGATGCACGTGACCGGCTGCTGGCTGAAATCGGAGGCGGCAGATATTTCCTTGAATTCATGACAAAGAATCCGGATGAATACAGACCGGAACAAGGCACGCTGACGGCTGCTATGATGAGAATGACGAATTCGGATTGCCGGAGTGTTTTCAGGGAGGACTCGCCCGTTATGCAGTATCGGGATGCCGCTGCTGTTGAAAATGCACGAGAGCAGGATGCGGAAGAGATCAACAGAATCCTTTGGACAACATTCCGCACGGAGATCAGCCATCTGCTTTCCGCAGATGAGCTGAGCGCGAAGATCAGGGACGGGCAGATCACCATCCACAGAAATGCTGAAAAGCAGATTGATGCACTTCTTCAGGCAGAAGCTATGCCGAGGAAATTCTACATCAATCAGATTGTCAACAAAGGAAGCAGAGAAATCATCCATGCGATTCTGTTGAACAGGCTGGAACAATATGTGGATGCCGGCGGAAAATATCTCTATGCCTGGGTAGAGGACAAGAATATTGCTTCTGTGAAATTTCATGAAAAGTATGGAATGAAGCATGATGGCATGTGGAGTATGCTGTTTTGTATGGAGAGGTAAAGTGGAGATCAGACAATTTGTATGGGACGTTGTTGACTCGAATTCATGGCTGATCGTGGAGAATCATCGGGGTCTGCTGGTGGATGCTGTGGATGCCGATGCGCTGTATCAGGCGGTCAGGGAGCTGGATGATCTGACGATTATCCTGACGCACTGTCATTTCGATCACATCTGCGGACTGAATCGGATCCGGGAGCTCCGTCCTGATGTAAAAGTGCTAGCCACGGCGCTATGCAGTGAGAAAATTGGCAGCAAGTACCGGAATATGTCCTCTACGGCAACGGCATTCATGGCGTTTTATAATGGCAGTTATTACGAAACAGCGCCGATGGAATGCAGTCCGGCAGATGTGACCTTCAGCGAAAGGCACAGCATTGCCTGTTCACCGGAGATACACTGCTGTCGATTCCGACAGTGACAAGGTTCCCCAGCGGAAGCAGCAAGCGGTTCTGGACGGAAGATGTTCCGCTGCTGAAAAAGCTTGCAGACATTGACCAGGTTTATCCCGGACACGGCAAGCAGGGGGAACTCTGCGGGATGTTAAACGGAAACACGCCCCCTGAAAAATACAGGGAGCCGGCGGAGAAGAACAGTCAATGAAAATGTCAGCGCCTGCCTGCTTTGTCATGACAGCGGGTGCTGCTGGAAAACAGAATTGAAAACGGTATCCTCCCGACGATGTGAGCCGGGAGGATACCGTCTTTGTTTTTCAGGAAAATACATCAGAGCCGCTTTGTGATGTGCTCAGACAGCGATTCTATTACTGCGCTTGCAGTAGGCGATA
>ONEQ01000145.1 GCA_900316885.1 uncultured Eubacteriales bacterium
GCACAATCATGACAATCAAATTGAAATGGTGCAAATGGCTGTTCATTGCAGCTATAGCTTTTGTTCTGACGGCGATCATATCTAGAATTACATCGCTGCTGATATCCGCTAGCATAATCTAAAAGGAGAACACTATGGGCAAATGGCAACAGATCCAAAAACGTGCTCTTGACTATATTCTTCGTAATGAGATTCGGAAACCGACTCAAGGCGTTGTTCTGAACGAAGCGGTCGCATACGCACTTGACGAGGACATTGATAGACCCTCCTATGAGACGGCCAACGGATGGCATTTTTATTCATATCTATCCGTAATCCAAGATCTACAGAAGGCAGAGGATGAGCGTCTGGCAAGAACCCTCGTCGAGCAGAGAAAGCACGAGCAGAAGGAGGCTCTGTTCCAGAGCACATCCACCAAGCTCACGCTGGATAACCTGTTCTCGCAGATCGAGGAGGGTCAGACCAAGGAGCTGCCGATCATCGTCAAGGCGGACGTACAGGGTTCCGCCGAGGCTGTCAAGGCGTCTTTGGAGAAGCTGTCCAACGACGAGGTGCGCGTGCGCGTGATCCATTCTGCTGTCGGTGCGGTCAAGGAGAGCGACGTGATGCTGGCAAACGCATCCAATGCGATCATCGTCGGCTTCAATGTGCGCCCGGACAACGGCGCGGCAGAAAGCGCAGCGCGTGACGGTGTGGATATCCGTCTGTACAGAATCATTTACGATGCGATCGAGGAAATCACGACCGCTATGAAGGGTATGCTCGCACCGAAGTACCGTGAGGTGATGCTCGGTAAGGCAGAGGTTCGTGAGATCTACAAGATTTCCAGCGTCGGCACGGTTGCCGGCTCCTATGTCCTCGAGGGCAAGCTGACCAACAAGAGCCAGATCCGCGTAGTCCGCGACGGTATCATCGTGGCAGATGACCATATCGCAGGTCTGCAGCGCTTCAAGGATGCGGTCAAGGAAGTCGCATCCGGCTATGAGTGCGGTATCTCTCTGGAGAAGTTCGCAGATCTCAAGACCGGCGATATCTTCGAGGCATATATCATGGAGGAATACCAGCCTGAATAAGCGGGGATCCCCCGCTGAAGCGGCTTGAAATGTGTGCCGCAGGCATACTCTCCCCGGAACGAAACAGGGGGCTTGGGGGGAGGAGCCCGCGCCTTTGGGGCGTGACGAACGCAGCGCAGCGGAGTGAGTTCAGCCCCAAACCTCCGCGCGGGCGGATCCCCCCATTTTAATAAGAAAGGATGAATCAAGCATGGAATATACGCGCATGAGCACCAAGGATATGCTCCAGTACTGCGATGAAGCACTGGCATGGGATCAGTTCGGTCCTGTGGATATCTTCTTTTTTGAGTCCGTAAAACGCATTCTGCTCGGTCAGTGCTCCGCCGTCGAGGCGCCTCAGCCCGAGGAGCAGGATGAGCTCAAGGACATCGAGACACCCATTCCCGCCGAGGAGCTGATCTCCTACGATGAGAACACCACCCAGCTCGGTGAGACGATCACTGCCGAGACGTTCTTCGACGGCAGCGAGACCTATACCATCGCAGAGACGATAGACCAAGCTGAAATCGTGGAGGAGACTGCCGATGCCGAGCTTTAAGAACAGCCGCATGTCTGAGGATATCCACCGCGAGCTGACCGATATTTTCCGCAGCGTCAAGGACCCCCGCGTGAGCGATCTGCTCTCCGTGGTCCGCGTGGAGCTCAGCCAGGACGGCTCGCACTGCAAGGTCTATGTCTCCAGCCTGCGCGGCTGGGATGATACGGTGGAATCCGTCAAGGGACTGAAAAGCGCCGCCGGATTTATCCGCCGTGAGCTGTTTGCACGCCTCAAAATGCGCAAGAGCCCGGAGCTGCACTTCATCGCCGATGACTCCATCGAGCGCGGCGCGGCGGTTACCAAGAAGCTCGAAGGCATGACCTTTTCGCAAGATACGGAGGACATGAATGACTCGGATGAACATTGAGGAAACGGCAGAATATCTCAAAAACTGCCGCGATGTGCATATTCTCATCCATCGGTCGCCCGACGGGGACTGCATCGGCTCTGGCTATTCGCTCCAGGCGGTGCTCCGGCAGCTCGGCATCCGTTCGCGGGTGCTCTGCTCCGACCCCATTCCGCCGCGGTTCGGCTACCTGCTCTCCGATGAGGAGGAGGAGCACTTTGAGCCGCAGTGCGTGATCGCCGTGGACGTTGCCGACGAAAAGCTGTTCGGCACGCTCGAGGAGACCTACGCGGGCAAGGTCGATCTCTGCATCGATCACCATATCTCAAATCTGCAATACGCTGACCGGCTCATGCTGGAGGGCGATGCGTCCGCTGCGTGCGAGGTATTATATAAAGTATACCGCGCGATGGGCGTGCCGTTCACCCGGCAGATCGCCATGTGCCTGTATACGGGCATGGCGACCGACACCGGCTGCTTCAAATACAGCAACACCACACCCGAAACGCACATCTTCACCGCGCAGATCATGCGCGAATTCCCGGATATTCGCTACGATCTCATCAACCGCGAGATGTTCACGGTCAAGAGCCGCGGACAGCTTGCCGCCGAGACGGTTATGCTCCAGAATATGGAGTATTTCGCAGAGGGACGCATCACCATCATCTGGGCGACGCTCGATCTCTGCCGTGCCAACGGCGTGGATGAGAAGGACATGGAGGGACTGACCTCCCTCGGCTTGCAGCCGGAGGGCGTCGAGGTCGGCATCACCGTGCGTGAGCGCGAGCCGGGTGAATACAAGATCTCCATGCGCTCGGCACGCGATGTGAATGTATCCGCCATCTGCCAGGTATTCGGCGGCGGCGGGCATGTCAAGGCTGCCGGCTGCACACTTTGCGGTACCATCGAAAGTGTCCGTGTACAGCTGCTTTCCGCTGTGGAGGCGGCACTATGAACGGTATCCTGCTGATCGACAAGCCGCAGGGCTGGACTTCGTTTGACGTGATCGGCAAGCTCCGGGGCGTGCTCCATACCAGGCGCCTCGGACACGCCGGCACGCTGGATCCCATGGCAACCGGCGTTCTGCCGGTCTTTGTCGGCTATGCGACCAAGGCGTGCGGGATTCTCCCCGACGACACCAAGGCGTACACCGCGGGCTTCCAGCTCGGACAGGTGAGCGATACGCTCGACTGCACCGGCGAAATCCTCGAAACGCACGCATTTGCGGGCATACAGGATATGCAGATCACAGAGCTACTGACAGGCATGACAGGCGACGTGATGCAGCTTCCGCCCATGTATTCCGCCGTCAAGGTCGGCGGCAAAAAGCTCTATGAGCTGGCGCGGCAGGGCAAGACCGTGGAGCGCACCCCGCGCAAGGTCCGCATCGATGCACTCACACTGACCGCATTTGACCCGGAAACGGGCGCAGGCACACTGAACATCACCTGCGGCAGCGGCACCTATGTCCGCACGGTCATCGACGATCTCGGACGGGCACTCGGCTGCGGCGCGATCATGACATCTCTGCGAAGGACATTATCGAATAATTTCAGCATCGAACGCTGTGTGACACTTGAGCAGGTGCAGGCGCTTGCCGATGCGGGCGAAGCGGAATCGGCAATCATCCCGATTGCGGAGGTATTCCGCGTGCTGCCGCCGCTGCGTCTGAATGAAAAGCAGACCAGACTCTACCGCAACGGCGTCAAGCTGGAGCTCAGATACCTGGAAAAGCAGCTCTTATCCGGGGACCGCTTTGCCGTATACGGCGATCCTGACGGCTTCCTCGGGACAGCCATTGCTGACCGGGAAAACGGCATCCTGCGCATCGAGCGCAATCTCACCGAACCAAAGGAGCAGAACCATGCCTAACAAAACTGCCGCCGCGCTGGGGCTGTTCGACGGTGTGCATCTCGGACACCGTGCCGTTTTGCAGGCGGCTGCCGCGCAGAGCGCGGACGGACTGACCCCGGCGGCATTTACCTTCCAGCCGGAGCTTGCCTCTGTCAAGGGGGCAGCCGGATTTCTCTACCCGGAAGCACTCAAGGAGCATCTCCTGCGCACGGAATGCGGCATGGAGGAGATCTATGCGCCGTCATTCCCGGAGATTGCTGCCCTGTCCGGCGAGGACTTCGTGCGGGAGATTCTCTGCGGGCGCATCCATGCGGCATCGGTTGTCTGCGGGGAGGATTTCCGCTTCGGGAAGGCTGCCGCATGGGATGCATCCGATCTGCGGCGCTTCGGAACACAGTACGGCTTTGACGTGACGATCGTCGGCGCAGTATGCAGCGGCGGGGAACCGGTTTCCTCCAGCCGCATCCGGGGGCTTCTGGAATCCGGGGATATTGCCGCGGCAAATGCATTGCTCGGTGAGCCCTACCGGATCCGGGGCGAGATCGTCCACGGGGCGCATCTGGGACATACCATCGGCTTTGCAACGATCAACCAGAGCTTTGTGCCGGGACAGCTTGTGCCGCGCTTCGGGGTCTATGCATCCGAAACACGCACGCCGGACGGATGGCAGCTTTCTGTCACGAACATCGGTGTCAAGCCGACTGTCGGCTATACGGGACTCCCGCTTGCGGAGACGCACATCCTCGACTATGCCGGGGATCTCTACGGGCAGGAGCTCGACGTCATTCTGACGGATTTCCTGCGGGGCGAGCAGAAGTTTGACAGCCTGGATACATTGCAGTTACAGCTCGGTTCCGATATCGCGCAGCGCAGACATATTTCAGGGAATTATCATCACCCTGACACATAAGGGTTCTATACTAATAAGGCAGGTGCAGATTCGTCTGCACCGAACGATTCCTATAAGGGGGTACACATCCTCATGATCGAAGTCAGACATCTGACAAAGCATTACGGCGATAAAAAAGCCGTCAATGATATCAGCTTCACCGTCAATGACGGTGAAATTTTAGGCTTTCTCGGTCCGAACGGCGCCGGCAAGTCTACCACGATGAACATGCTGACAGGCTATATCTCCTCGACCTCCGGACAGGCGCTCATCAACGGCGTGGATATTCTGGAGGATCCCATCGCGGCAAAGCGGAACATCGGCTACCTGCCGGAAATCCCGCCGCTGTATCTGGATATGACCGTCAAGGCATACCTCAATTTCGTCTTTGACCTCAAGAAATGCAAGCTCCCGCGCCGTTCCCATATGAAGGACGTGCTCACGCTCTGCAAGATCAAGGACGTCGAGGACCGTCTCATCCGCAACCTCTCCAAGGGCTACAAGCAGCGTGTGGGACTCGCGCAGGCGCTCATCGGCAACCCGCCGGTGCTCATCCTCGACGAGCCAACCGTTGGTCTGGACCCGAAGCAGATGGTGGAGATCCGCACGCTCATCAAGCGTCTGGGCAAGAATCACACCGTCATCCTCAGCTCGCACATCCTCTCCGAGATCCAGGCAGTCTGTGACCGCGTGATTATCATCAACAAGGGCGTTGTCGCTGCCGATGATACCGCAACCAACCTCTCTGACAAGGTCACCACCGACCACCGCGTCATTGCCCGCATCGAGGGCGAGAAGGCGGCGATCCTACAGGCGATCCGCGCCATTCCGGGGCTGAAATACGTCCGCGCCGATATGGAGCGCGAGCCGGGCATCTGGGAATATGAGATGGAGGCACAGCCCGGTCAGGATATCCGCCGCGAGATCAACCGCATCGCACGCGAGAACGAATGGAACATCCTGCTGCTCAAGACCATGGAAATGACGCTGGAGGACATCTTCCTCAAGATCACCATGGGCGAGCATGTGGAACTGAAACCGAAGGGAGGCGAGCAGTAATGGGTGCTATCTACCGCAGAGAGATCGGTGCCTTCTTTACGTCGAGCATCGCCTATGTATTCCTCGCCGTATTCTACAGCATCACAGGCTTCATGCTCTCCATGGAGAACCTGGCTGGCGGCGCAACGAACCTCATGACCGTCTTTACGACCATGTTCATCATCTCGATCTTCATGATCCCCGTCCTGACCATGCGTCTGTTCAGCGAGGAGAAGAAGCAGCGCACGGAGCAGGGACTCCTGACCGCGCCTGTATCGCTGACCGGCATCGTGCTGGGCAAATATTTTGCTGCACTGACGATCTATGTGATCGCCGCAGCCGTGGTCTTTTTCTACGGCGTGCTCCTGAGCCTGTTCGGAACGGTTGCCTGGATGACGCTGCTCTCGAATTTCATCGCCATTGTGCTGGTCGGCGCGGCATTCATCGGCTGTCGGCGGCATTGTCTGCCTGCTGATGTTCCTGCTCGTGGACACGCTGGCGAACCGTATTCAGGTAGCGTGGCTCCAGAAGCTGCTCACCTATCTGAGCTTTTACACAAGATACTATGAATTTACCTGCGGCATCTTCAACCTCTCAAGCGTACTGTTCTTCCTCAGTACGGCGGTACTGTTCAATTTCTTTACCGTGAGAGTGTTCGAGAAGCGCCGCTGGAGCTAAGGAGGTGGGCATCATGGCAGAAAACGAAAACGAAAAGCAGGAAACCTCTGCGGAGGACGTCAGCAGCTCTATCGCAGAGCAGAAACCGGCTGTGCCGGAAAAGCCCGCCAAACCCAGAAAGAAAATGAATGCGGCGGCACAGAAGAAATTCAAGTACGGCACCATCGCAACGGCGATCACCGGTGTCGTGACAGCCGCTGTGATCGGTCTGAACGTGCTGGTCAGCCAGGTCGTGGAGAAGTATCCTCTCAAGCTGGATCTGACCGAAACCGGCATGTACGAGATCTCCGACGAGAGTAAGAACTATGTCCAGAATCTCAGCAAGGACGTGAATTTCACCGTCCTGATGAAGGAAAACAGCTTCCAGACCAGCGGTCTGACCATGAAGATGGTCTCCGAGCTGCTGGAGCGCTATGCGCAGAATTCCGATAAGATCGATGTGGTCAACACCTACCAGAAGGGCTATTCCGGTACCCTGGCAGAGGGCGACATCATCGTATCGGATGCGTCCGACCCGACCAAGCTGCGCGTGGTGAATGTGGGCAGCCTGTTCACCTACGACCAGCAGAAGCTCATGGCGGCACGCTATTACGGACAGGGCACCATTGAGGATGCCATCACCGGCTTTGCCGGCGAGCAGAACCTGACCGCTGCGCTCCTGTATGTCACCGACGCCAACCCCGTGAAGATCGGCTTCATCCAGACAGCCAACGACAACCCCGTTTTCAACTATGAATTCCACGCAGGCGCCGTATCCGTGATGGCAGCATCCCTGTCCAAGAACGGCTACGATGTAGAGGCGGTCGATCTCTACAAGGATCAGCTGGATCCTGCCAAATTCGATGTTCTGGTGCTCCCCGCACCCATCAACGATCTGACCGCAACCGCAGTAGACAGCATTTCCTCGTTCCTCTACAACGACGGCGACTACAACCGCAGCCTGATCTACATCGCGGATTTCACCCAGGGCAACACCCCGAACCTCGATGAGCTCCTCAGCACCTGGGGTCTTGAGGTCACCCACGATCTGGCACTTGAGGGCGATACCAAATCCGCACAGCAGGTTTCCCTGGCTGTCGGCAATGTTGCCGTACCGCTGGCAAGCATCGTGGATACCAGGTTCTCCGAGGGCATGGCAAACACCAGCCTGCCGATCGTAGCACCGCTTTGCCGCCCGATCAAGCTCCTGTGGGATTCCAACACCAACGGCATCACCGCTTCCCTGCTCAAGAGCTCCTCGACGGTCTACCTCAACGAGATGAACGCGCAGAAGGAGAACACCGACAAGAGTCCCGCCGGTGAGCAGAATGTCATGGCAATGTCCACCAGAAGCCAGATGATCGATAATGTCAAGCACGGCAGCAATATCATGGTGCTCGGCTCCATGCTGCTGCTCGATTCCAACGTGATGCAGGATGCCTCCTACAACAACGGCACGTACTTTGTCAATGCGGTCAACGTCATGACCGGCAAGGGCAGCGGTCTTGTCATCGCGGAAAAGCGCCTGACAGACCAGACGCTCACACTGTCTGCCGGTGACATGCGCGGTGCGATCATGGCAGTCTTCGTGGTTCCGACGATTGTCGTCGTTGCCGGTGTGATTGTTCTGATGAGGAGACGCAACAAATGAGTGAAGAAACCAAAAAGGACGAATATATCGCTGAAAACGCTGATGCCGAAGCGGATACCATCTTCGGCGCTGCGCCCGAGGTCAAGCCGGCTCCGCAGAAAAAGGGCATGGCGAAGAATCTCAAAACGCTCATCCTGGCGCTGGCGCTGGCAGCCGTTGTCGGCGGCGGTCTGACGACCGTGATGCTGCTGCGGAGAGCAACCGGCGGAAACGAGTCCACGGACACCACCGCTTCCACGGAAGCTGCCAACATCCCGCTGAATACGGCGGATGTGCTGAATCTGACGGACGTGGACATCAAGGGCGAGGAGCCCTTCCATCTGAAGCGCACCTTCCGCGGACGCGAGGATGCCGCTGCCAAGTACACCATCGAGGGCTATGACGGTCTTGCGCTGGATGAGGCACTGCTTTCGACGCTCGTCAACAACGGCAATGCGCTTGAGGCAAACCGCATCGCGGAGGAGCATGTTACCGAGCCCGCCAAGTACGGGCTGGAGCCTGCACGCGCAGAGGTCACCCTCACCTATGAGGACGGCACGACGTTCCGGTTCAAGGTCGGTGATCCTGCTCCGACCGAGTCGTCACTGACCTACTGCTCCGTCGGGGATACAGTCTATCTGATCCGCAATTCGCTGGTTTCCAACTACTGCAAGACGGCATCCTCCTTCCTCTCCAAGACGCTTCTGGAGGCGCCGGCGGATGAAGCCAGCTATCCTGTCGTGGATAACATGCGCATCACGCGCAGGGATCTCGACCGCGACATTTATCTGGAATACGACACCGCTGCCGCAGACGATACCAGTGTCGGCGGTACGGCAGCGACCCATGTGATGCGCGAGCCGATCTTCACCTACCTGAATGTGGAGAAATCCAAGGACATTACCCACGGCATGTTCGGTCTGACTGCCGATGAGGTTCCGGTCATCCGTCCGACAGAGGAGGATCTGACCCGAACAGGGCTGGACGATCCGTTCTGCACGGTGACCATGAATACGAACGACGGCGAGAGCCGCGTGCTGAAATTCGGCAATACCTACGAGTCCGCTGACGGCGTGACCCTGTATTACACAATCCTCGAGGGCACAAACGAGATCTTCGGCGTGCGGGCGGACAATGCCAAGTGGCTGACCGTCCAGCCGGGTGACATCTCGTCCTCGAACATCTTCGTGACAAACGTATGGAACATCGCAACACTTGACATCAAGGACAAAGCACACAAGCTGAACTTTGCCGGTGAGGGCAACAAGGACAATTACACCGTCACCAAGAACGGCGCTGCCTGCGAGACGGAGCGTTTCCGGACGCTGTACCGCTTCCTGCTCTATATCTACGGTGAGGAGCTCTACCTCGGTGAGCTGCCCGACGGCGAGCCCGACGCAGAGGTTCACCTGACCACACAGAACGGCAAGGAGGATTACACAATCAGCTTCTACCGGATCAGCGACCTCAAAACGGTCGTGGCACGCGACGGACAGCCGAGCTATGTGATCCGTTCTTCTGCACTTGACACACTTTCCTACAACATTGATATTTTCGACGATACCGATAAGGAATTCAAAACCACCTGGCAATAAGAATATGCCGCACCAGAAAGGAGTAAATATGGAATTTATGACGTATAAAGGCTACCCCCTCGTGCGCAAGGGCAACGATATCTATTTCGGCTTCATGAATGAGCCGTTTGTGGTCTGGCTTCAGGCTGAGAACCAGCAGGAAGAAAAGGGCGTAAAGCTCTCCCACAAGGTGCGTTTCTACCAGATGAAAACCGATGAGGGGCTCAATCCGATCGAGGCAATTGTCAAGAACGGTGAGCGCGAAACTCTCTATGATGCACTGGATGTTGCGGCAACATGGCTCAAGAGAGCCAACGAAGCGTAACCTTCGGAAAGGAGTTTGGGATTTATGAGAAACAGATGGATCGCCGGCGTACTCGCGTTTGCCGCATTTACCGGCATGATGACCGGCTGCAGCAAGCCTGCTGCAGACCGCAGCGCTGCCGAGACCAATGCACCGGCAGCACAGAACAACGCTGCTGCCGAGAACGGCGACGAGCTTGCGCAGACCGGCCTCAAGTCCTACGCGCGCCGTGTCGCGAAGTACATCGGCGCCTACGCTGCAGCCATGAACGGCGTTGACGCGATCTGCTTTACCGCAGGCGTCGGCGAGAACGACAA
>ONEQ01000013.1 GCA_900316885.1 uncultured Eubacteriales bacterium
CTTTTCCCCCAAACCCCCTGGTTTAAACTTGGGGGAACGCGCCTATACCGGATCGGCTAAACTCACTCCGCTTACGCTGCGTTCGTCACGCCGATCCCGACGCTTTCCCCCAAACCCCTGGTTAAATCTCCTCAACTTTCCACATCTCAAAGTGAACTTGTGGAAAATCAAGCGGATAGGGTGCAGGGAATCACATTCCCTGCCGGGGTCGAGGGACAGAGCCCCTCGTGGGGGTTCGGGGGCAACGCCCCCGCCCTCACCGACGGATACTAAACGCCGCGAACTGCATGCCCTCGCGGCGCTCCATCGCGGTCGTCACGAAATAGCGCATGTCGTCCATCGCGTGATCGTGCTCCTTTTTCGGACAGTCGCCGGTGCTGTTCTCCTTCCAGCAGTACTGGGTGAATTCCCGCAGAATATCTGCGCAGGACTCATGAAACCGCAGCTTTCCCGCCGTCAGCACATCTGACACCTTGCGGATGCCCGTCAGCACGTCGTTCTCCGCCTTGCAGACCCGGAATTTCCCGTGGGATGCAATGCACGCGATAAAGCTCGCCGCCGACGGATCCACGACCACGCAGTCGATCGGCAGATCTCCCGCAAGCTGTACCAGACCCGCATAATGCTCCTCGTCCGTCCGGGAAATGCCCTCACGCCGCGCCGCGTAGTAGTACTCCCGGATGCGGTACCAGATGCCGCCCGATTCGCCCCAGAGCCCCATCGAGGTCGGGTTCACCGTGCCGTAGTCGCACGAGATCACATACCGCGTGAAGCGCTCCGGCAGCACCGAAACCGCGTATTTCTCGCGGCTGAACATCGGATACACCAGCCCCTCCGATACCGTCCACAGCCCCTTGATGAACCGGTCGTAGAACACCCCGCTGTACATGCGCTCATAGCGCTCGCGCACCTCGCGGGACAGTCCCGGATTGTCATCCATCGTGAACCGCAGGTAGAGCGCCCGCTTTTCGTCCGCCTTTCTGATCCATTCCCGGTAGAACCAGTGATACGGATGCTCCGGATTGCAGTTGAACCAGAGCTTGCCGCCCTGCACCGAGCATCGTGCAATTGCCTGCTCCACGAACGAACGTGGCATGAGTGCCACCTCATCGAACAGCACCCCGCAGAGCGTCATGCCCTGAATGAGCGCCGCCGAGCCCTCGTCCTTGCCGCCGAACAGGTAGAACCGGCATCGCCGCCCGCAGCCCTCCGCCTCGAAATACCGCTTGGAAAGCATCTCCTGCACGGAAAATCCCGCATCCCGCAGCAGACTGCACAGCGGACGCACCACATTGCGTTCAAGCGACGTGATCGTCTTGCCGCAGAGCGCCAGATCGCCGCCCGGAAAGCATCCCAGCCCCCAGAGCACGAACCCGAACGACATCGCCGCCGTCTTGCCGGAACGCACCGCACCGTCGCAGATCACCGCATCATAGCCCTTGTACGCGGGATCGCACCACCATTTCACCGCCGTGCGCTGCTTCGGCGAAAACGTCCTAAGCTTCATTGCCGTTCTCCCCGGTCAGTGCCGCAAAGACCGAAGCCGCCGCATCCTCCGACTGCCCCTCGCGTGCATACTCGTAGAGACGTTCGAGCGCCCGCTGACGGTCGAAGAACTGCACCTCCACGCCGCCGCCCTTGACGCGCTTGATGGATGCGACGTTGACGAGATTCATCTTTTTGAGGATTTCCGGCGGGGGAATTTCCTCCGCAAAGACAAGCTCGACCGCATCATTGACCTTGCCGAATGCCAATTGCTCCAGACCCCTGCGGATCTTTTCGGTTTCTGTTTTCATCGTGCCTGCACCCCCTTTCACACAGGGTGAAAAAACAGAAAAAATTGCATCTTCCGATGCAATTTTTTCAAAACTTTTTCAATTTTTTCTGCCTGCTCGTTTGTCAGTGCATCATCCTATACGAAGCAAGGATGGGGTCAAGGGGCGAATGCCCCTTGCGGGGTGCAGGGGCGGCGCCCCTGCTGGGGTCAAGGGGCAAAGCCCCTTGCCGCCCGCCGCAGCGGGCGAAATCCCCCGTCAAACCCTCGGCTTATTCGCAATCATCACCGCATATCCATACGGCTCCAGACGGATCACACCGTCCTCGATCACGCCGTGCTCGATGCGCTCCAGCTCATACCCCTCGAATGCCGGCACGAACGGAACCGCCTGCTCCTGCCCGGAACGGTTCACATAGATCTGCGCCGCCACACGGGCACTCTCATGATACCGGATAAACGCCATCACATCCTCCTGCACCTTGATGAACCGCATCATGCCGTCGCGGAACACGCGGTACGCCCTGCGGATGCGGGCAAGCTCCTTGTGGAAGTCGATCAGCTCCTGATCCTCATGCCCCCACGGATAGCACCGGCGGTTGAACGGATCCTTGTACCCCTGCAAGCCTGCCTCGTCACCATAGTAGATGCTCGGCACACCGGGCAGGAAGAACAGCAGCGCCGTCGCCGCCTTCAGCCGGGATTTGCCCAGCCAGTACTCATGCTCGTTGAGATAGCGCTCCGCCATCCAGTCCTTGGACTTGTCGTGACAGCTCTCGCCGCCGAAGCGGTTGATCGCACGCTCGATGTCATGCGTCGAGAGGAAATTCATCAGCACATCGATGCTCTCCTTGGGGTAATTCTCCAGAATCCCGACGATTCCGCGCCGGAAATCGCGGCTGCTCATGCCCTTGATATAGTTGATGACCGCCTCCCGGAACGGGTAATTCATGACGGAATCAAGCTGACCGCCGATGAGATAGCGCCGCTTGACGCCGTAAGCCTCCTTGTTGGACGCATCCTCCCAGACCTCACCGATGACGATCTTGTCCGTGCCCTGCTTTTTCACACGGGTGCGGAGATTTTCGAGGAACTCATCCGGCAGCTCATCCGCCACATCCAAACGGAAGCCCGCCGCGCCGAGCGAGATCCAGTATTCCAGCACGCCGCCCTCACCGCAGATATAGCGCGTATAGGACGGGTTATTCTCCTGCACATTCGGGAGCGTATCGATGCCCCACCATGCCTCATACACGCCCGGAAAATCGTAGAACGTGTACCAGGAATAGTACTCGCTGTCCTGCGACTGGAACGCGCCGACGGTATCATAGCGCCCATACTTATTAAAATAGATGCTGTCCGCGCCGGTATGGGAGAACACGCCGTCGAGAATGACGGACATGCCGTACTTTTTCGCCTCCGCGCAGAGCTCCGCGAAATCCTCATTAGTGCCGAGCAGCGGATCGACCTTGCGGTAATTGGCGGTATTGTACCGGTGATTCTCATGTGCCTCGAAAATAGGGTTGAGGTACAGGCAGGTCACGCCGAGATCCGCGAGATACGGGAGCTTCCGCTGGATGCCCTTGAGGTCGCCGCCGAAATAGTCGTTATTCCACACATGCCCGTGCTCATCGGGGCGGTAATAGGGCGTTTCGCCCCAGCTGCGCATGACTCTGCCGTCAGGAATATTGTCATGCGGTTCGCCTGACTTGCAGAACCGGTCGGGGAAAATCTGGTACATGATGCCGCCCTTGAGGAATTCGGGCGTCTTGTAGTCCTCGTCGTAGACAGTGAGCTGAAAGAGATCACCGTCATTGAGGTTGCCGATATGCCCGACCACGCGCTTGATATAGAAGCGCTGTCCCCGGTAGGTGTAGGCGAAGTAGTAGTAGTGAACGCCGCAGTATTTCGGGATATAGCCGCATCCCCACACGCGGCAGTCCTCCTCCTCGCGCACGGGATACATGTTGATGAAGCGCTCCCGGTAGCCCGGACGGAACAGCACCAGACACGGCGAATAATCCGGCTCCATCTCCTTCGGCAGGCGGATCTGGAAATAGACGACTCTCCCTTGGTACACCGCACCGAACGGCGTTTTGTATTCGGAACTCCAGCTGTCGTATAGATGGCTCATTTTGGTTCTCCTTGTGTTTTTTTCGCCCTTTCGGGCGATCAGGGGGCTCTGCCCCTCGACCCCGGCAGGGGATGTGATCCCCTGCACCCCGTGGACTTTTTGGCAGAAAAGTGCCCCGCATGCAGCGGGGCGCTTCGGTTATTTCAGGAATCAAAGACCCCAGATATCGCGTGCATAGTCTCTTACGCTGCGGTCAGCAGAGAAGACACCCGCACCTGCGGTATTCATGAGGGACATCTTTGCCCACTTCTTCTGATCGTTGTAGCACTCGGTGCTGAACTTCTGCGCACGTCTGTAATCCTCGAAGTCTGCCAGAACCATATACGGATCCTGGGTCTTGAGGGAGTTGGCAACCTCTGCGAACTGGCAGCCGTTGATGCCGTGATACATTCTGTTCACGCAGTCGCGGATCACCGGATTGTCGTTGTAGAGCTTCTCCGGATTGTAGGACGGCTTGAGCGCATTGACCTCCTCGGTCTTCATACCGAAGATGATGATGTTGTCGTCACCGACTGCATCGCGGATCTCGACATTTGCGCCGTCGAGGGTACCCAGAGTTACCGCACCGTTGAGCATCAGCTTCATGTTGCCGGTACCGGAAGCCTCTGTACCTGCCAGGGAAATCTGCTCGGAGATGTCGGCAGCCGGCATCAGCAGCTCAGACAGGGTCACGCTGTAGTTCTCGATGAAGTGAACCGCCAGCTTGTCCGAGATCTTCGGATTCTTGCGGATCTCCTCGCCGATTGCCCAGATCATCTTGATGATCTGCTTTGCGAGGTAGTAGCCCGGTGCCGCCTTCGCTGCAAAGATATAGGTCTTGGGCGTGAAGTCTGCATCCGGATGCTCAAGCAGGTAGTTGTACTCTGCGAGGATGTTCATCACGTTCAGGTGCTGACGCTTGTACTCATGCAGACGCTTTACCTGTACGTCAAAGATGCTGTCGGTGTTGAGGGAGATCTTGGAGGTCTTCTGCACATACTTGGCGAAGCGCTCCTTGTTCTCCTTCTTAACCTCCATCATGCGCTTGAGAACCTCGTCGTCATTCGCAAATACGGAGAACTTGGACAGCTCTGCCGCATCCTTGAGGAAGCCGGTGCCGATCTTGTCGGTCAGGAGCTTGGTCAGACCCGGGTTGGACTGATACAGCCAGCGGCGGTATGCGATACCATTGGTGACATTCTTGAACTTGTGCGGGGTATCCTTCGCCTCGTCCGCGAAGACATCGGTCTTGATGATCTCGGAGTGCAGCTTGGAAACGCCGTTGACGCTGTGGGATGCAGCCACGCACAGAGTTGCCATGTGAACCTGATTGTCCTTGATGATGGACATTCTGGTGGTCTTTGCGGAATCGCCGCCGTTGCGTGCCATCAGCTCTGCGCAGTAGCGGTTGTTAATCTCCACGATGATGGAGAAGATACGCGGGATGATGTGCTTCATCATGTTGACATCCCACTTCTCCAGTGCCTCTGCCATAACGGTGTGGTTGGTGTAAGCGAAGGTGTTGGTCACGATGTGCCATGCCTTCTCCCAGCCGTAGCCGCAGTCATCGAGCAGAATGCGCATCAGCTCCGGGATGGCGAGTGTCGGGTGGGTGTCATTGATATGGATGGCAACCTTCTCGTGCAGATTATCGAGCGTGCCATAGACATTCATGTGGGTGTTGACAATATCACCGACAGCGGCAGCGCACAGGAAGTACTGCTGACGCAGACGCAGGGACTTACCCTCCAGGTGATTGTCGTTCGGGTAGAGGATCTTGGAGATTGCATTTGCCATGGAGTTCTGACCGAGCGCCTTGGCGTAGTCGCCCTGGTTGAACATCTCCATATTAAAGGAAGGCGCCTTTGCGCTCCACAGACGGAGAACGGAAACGCCGGGGCTGTCGAAGCCGGATACATACATATCCACAGGCGTTGCCATAACGGTGTTATAGTTCACATGGGAGATGTGATGATACTCACTGTCCCAGTATTCCTTCATCTCGCCCTCGAAGTGGATCTCGATTGCCTTTTCGGGCTTGGGATCGAGCCAGACGGAGCCGCCGGGGAGCCAGTTATCAGGGAGCTCGGTCTGCCAGCCGTCCTCGAGCTTCTGCTTGAAGATACCGTACTCATAGCAGATGGAGTGACCCATTGCGGGCATGCCGGTGGTAGCCATACCGTCGAGGTAGCAGGCAGCGAGTCTGCCGAGACCGCCGTTGCCGAGACCTGCGTCCGGCTCGCACTCGTAGATCTTGTCGATATTGATATTGAAGTCCTCGAGCATCTCCTTGACCTGATCTGCCATTTCGAGGTTATAGAGGGAGGTCTTGAGGGAGCGTCCCATCAGGAACTCCATGGACAGGTAGTACACCTGCTTCTTGCCTGCGGAATGTACAGAATTGATGAACTTGCGGCGCTTCTTCTTGAGGTGCTCGACCACGAGGGAGGACAGAACCTCATACACCTGCTGATCGGAAGCCTCATCGGGGGACACGCTGAACTTGGTCATGAGTCTCTCGCTGAACATCTGCTTGAATTTCTTGAATTCGCTGGATTCGATTGCTGCCATACAATTATTTTCGCTCCGCGGTTCCCGGAGGGGTTTACCGGAGCGATCTCCTTTCTCATAATACTGTAGGTTTACAAAAACTGTGCATAGGCACAGAATCCTATCATAACTAGTATACCCTATTTTTGCATTTCTGACAATTGACGTTTTCTACAAATATTCCTTGTGGGTTCATAACATAATGTATAGCAAATGGCATCGCATGGGCAAAAAACGTTGAATTTTGCGTGGTTTATACCTCTTGTAAACAACAATCCTTCCTGATAGGTCTGATATAGTTAATCGTTTTAACAAAAAGCCCCCTCCCGGAGGAAGGGAGGGGGCTGGGGAACATCATCCCAATTGCTCTCTGAATGCTCTGACATCTTCATCCGCCCAGTCCCAGGCATCGGAATCTGACCAGTTCATGATATTTTCTGCATAGTTGTACTGGTTGTAGGCGTACAGATCGCCCTTGGCAATCACCTTCTGCACCAGATCGGCATTTTCTGCCGGGATGAGATACTTGTCATCCCCGAACATCAGCATATAGCAGTCCTCATCCGCGATATAGCTCCTGCGTGCCGCACCCAGCAGCGCATACAGCTCCGGACAGATCTTCTTCACATCATAGCGTTCGTCGAAATACAGTAGATCCTGATATGCCGGCTCTACATCCTTGATATAGATATCCGTCAGCGTGCTGTGCGGGTAAAGCTCCGATACTGCACGGTTATCCGACGGCGCATAGATGCGGATATTCTTGTGACCCGAATAGTTGGATCCGCCGGAATTCTGCCTGTCATTGAACGCATAGCGCTCCGGCACGCTGAATTCCTTGATGCCGAACGATTTCAGCAGCGCCACCGTCCGCGTGCATTTCTCATAAACCGGCATCTGCACCACATAGCCGAATACCTTCGCCGTGCGGAAATCCGCTGCGGTCATTTCCTCCAGATCAGCGCGGTAAGCATCCACCAGCTGTGCAAATTTCGCGGATGCATCCGTCAGATAGGTTGCATGCTCGTTTCGCTCGACACCGCCGCCGTCACGCGGCACATTCGTCATCGCGAACCGCACGCTGTCCGGCATGACACGCATGCCCTTGTCATCGTCATACTCCTCATACTCCGATTCCAGGCGGGTATTCAGTCCGTCCGCAACTGCCTGCGCATAGAGCTTGGTGCTGCGTGTGATGTCCAGCAGGCGCATCAGCTCATCCGCTGTGATCGTGTAGCTGCGGTGAACGGCAGAACCGGTCACCGTATAATAGGTGATCCCCACGCTGAAGAAGCTCTGGAAATAGTTGCCTGTCGCGCCGTCCGGGATATTTCCCCGCGGATCCTCTTCCTTTTCCAGTATCTCCACACGCCCGTCCTTAAACGTAGTCGCTTCCAGGTACGGAACCTGAATGAAATAGTCATTGCCGGTGTAGCTGATCGAGCACCAGCGCTCGTCAAGCATCTGCTGGTTGAGGCGCTTGGTCACCGCTGTTTCTCTGCTCTTTTCCATGCCCTTGCGGTCCTCCACCATATCGTGATGGAGCGCAATGACCTGATTGATAACCTCGCGGTCGGTAAATTCCAGATCGTAGCTGAAATCGCGGTAGTCGTTATCGGAATAGCGATAGTCCAGCTGCACCGAGCTGACACCGATTGCTGCCGGTACATAGTTCATTCTGCCGAAGCATTTCGTGCCGATCACCAGCGTGAACACGCCCACGGTCACGCCGACTGTTGCGACATAGGTGATGACCGAGAGCCAGAAGCGCTTGAAGCCGCGCTTGCGGATGACCTCCATAATAAAGTAGACAATGCCCGAAACGATGATCGCGCCGCCGATGAAATCATCCTCAAAGCCCGCAATGCTGAGAATGGACACTGTGCCGAGCGTGAGCATGAGATAGTACGCCAGCACATACACGAACGGCTTGCCGGTATCCTCCGCCCTGCGGCGCTTGTAGAGGAACCATGCGAGTGCCGTCAGAGCCGCTGACAGCAGGAGAATCACGAGCAGCCAGCGGAAATAGCGCGGGAGCATGTCATGCGACGTCGTCTGCGATGCCGCAAAGGTGTAAAGTGTGCTGTGCGTCCCGGAGTCCATCTCTCCGCCGAGGAGGAGGAACATATAAATGAGTCCGCCGATGGGCGACATGAAGCCGATGGAGTACCAGGAGTACTCGAAATCCATGCTCAGCTGGTTGGTGACAACGCCGATGATGAGCGCCGCCGCGCCGGGAATCAGGCAGTTGAGCAGGATGTTGGTGTAGATGGATTCAAAGAGCGTACCGCAGCAGACCGTGACGAGCACGCTCAGCGAATAGTACAGCAGCATGAGCAGCAGTAATCCGACCATGCCCATAAGGATAAGCTTTCCTGCCTCGGAGAGGAATTGCCCGAAGGACATGAACCCGACCTCATAGCCCCACTTGACAAGCGGCGCCGTGCAGAACACAATGAGCCAGCTCAGGATGCAGGAAATCACATACGGCACGATGTACATCAGGCATCCGCCGGCGTAATTCGAGAAGAAGCGCTGTGTGCCCGTGAGTGGGAGCGCATAGAGCATATCGACCTTGGTTTTCTTGTGTGCCTCTGTAAAGGAATTGATCGCCGCGAACATGCCCATGAATACCGCCGCGGCAAGCAGGAAGCAGCCGATGACCGCATAGATCTCCGTATTTGACCGGCGCACGACCCGCCAGACCTCCATATTGTCGTGCTGATGGGATTCCGCGATGAGCTGCATCATCGATGCCGCCGCCGCCATCGGAAGTCCCAGCAGATAGAGGATACTGCTGACGATGGTCATTTTCTTTTCCTGGCTGACCACGCGCAGGGCGTTGCGGATGGGCAGCGCATTACGCGAAGACGTTGCTGTCATAGCCGAGTCCCTCCAATTCATAAATAAAGATCTCCTCCAGTGTCAGCGGGATCAGATCCGCGACAACCGGATGTTCCGGGGCAAGTGCGGAACGGATGGTGTCCTCGCCGCCCTTTGCGATGATGTGATAGATGCTCTGGTTCTTGTCAAAGTGCAGGATCTCCAGTCCGGGGAAATCCGCCGCGGTATAGATGCGCTCCCGGTCGGCAAACACCGCCTGCACCTTATGCACGGCACCCTTGAGGCTGTCGAGCTTGCGGTTGAAAATGATCTTCCCCTTGTGGAGGAGTGCCGCCTGATCGCACATCTCGTTGATCTCCTTTAAATTATGGGAGGAGATCACGACCGTGAGCTGACGCTCGCACATCGCATCGACGAGCATCCGCTTGACGATGATGCGCATGGTCGGGTCGATGCCGTCGAACGCCTCATCGAGGAGCAGGTACGGCGTACAGCAGGCAATCGCGGTGATGATAATCGCCTGACGCTTCATGCCCTTGGAATAGGTGCTGATCTTGCGGTTCCGGGGCAATTGGATGGTGCCCTCGAGCTTCTCGAAGATCTGATCCGAGAAGTTCGGATAGAACTGCTTGTAGAAATTCTTGAGCTGATCGAGCGTAAAGCCTGCATACTGGATGGTTTCATCGTTGATGAAAAAGACCTTCTGCTTGGCGGCAACGTTATCGTAAACGTTTTCGCTGTCAATCGTGACGGTGCCCCTCTCGGGGGAATAGATCCCGCTGAACAGACGCAGGATGGTGGATTTGCCTGCGCCGTTCGAGCCGAGCAGACCGAAAGCCGTGCCTGCCGGGATCTCCAGATCCACCCCGTCAAGCGCGGTGAAATCTCCGAAGCGCTTGACGGTTCCCTGTAACTGCATCATGATGTGGATTCCTCCTTTTTATCTGTGTCGGTTAGCTGATCGATGCGTGCGTGCAGTGTTTCCTTCTGGATGCCGACCTCCAGCGCTCTGGCGGCGGCGGCATCGAAATCACTGAGGACGTGCTCCTGTGCGAACAGGGTATCGGGCTTTGCAACAAAGCTCCCGCGTCCTGCCAGCGAGTAGATGATGCCGTCCCGTTCGAGCAAAGTGTACGCCTTGGCGACGGTATTGGGATTCACGCCCAGATCGGTTGCCAGCGAGCGGACGGAGGGAAGCTTATCCTGCTCCCGGAGCACGCCCTTCATAATCAGCTCGATCACGCGGCGGTACAGCTGCTCATAGATCGGTGTACGGCTCATCAGATCAATATCAAACATGCGGTTCCTCCTTTCCCATTCAGGTCATGGCTTCTGTTATAACTGTGTTAGCTGTATTATTCGTCTTAGTACACTTACAGTATAGCACAGTACACCACATTTGTCAAGGGGGTTTTTGAAATTTATTTTTACAGCATTGACAAACCGTTCCCTATTTGCTATAATAACTGTATTATAGCACAGTTCACAAAACTGATCTGTGAAATGAATGGAGGGAATGCAATGTTCAACAAAAAACTACTTGCCGCACTCTGTGCCGGAGCCATGCTCACCGGTGAAACGGCGATGCCCGCAGCCGCCGAGGAGGATTCGTTCCTCATAGGAGATATTTCCTGCGACGGCGTTGTGAATGCAGAGGATGCCGCGGAAGTACTCAGATACTGTGCAGCAGCTGCGGTGGACAGCGATGCTCGCTTCAGTGCGGATATCTTCTCGTATACTGGCGGGAAGATCGATGCTTCCAAGCTGGCGGATATCAACGGCGACGGAATGATCGATGCCGCCGATGCCGCAGCCATACTGGAATATGCAGCATTGGCGGGTGTTGGCAAAGATCCGTCGAAGGTTCTGAAGCAGAAGGATGCGGAAACCGTCGGCGCCTACACCTTCAGCCCGACACGCATCACAATCTCCACAGCAGACCTGAAAAAGACAAATAATTACATCCTCATCCCGATCCGGCTGGATGTTGACGAGCCGGTCAACAGTCTGGAATTCGGTCTTTCCGGCAGCGGCATCAATTTTCTGGAAGCTGTGCAGGAAGAAGGCAGGTATAAAGAGCTGTTTGAACTGCCTGTATATAAGTCTCTGAGCTGCTTAACGAGTCTTTCCAGCTCCGTCGGTACCCTGGAGGAAACCGGCGAAGATACTATCTGGATCTCTGCCGCAAGTCACAAACCGTTCAAATCCGGCAGCTGCGTTTTCGTGGCTGCGGATATCAGCCAGATGACAGAGAATCCCGGTCAGGAATATGAGATCAAACTCATGAACCGCACCCCGCAGGAGATCTGCGGTATGCACAAGGAGGCATTCGCCCGGTATACCGATTTCGAGAAGCTGACCAACACGAACACGACACTGTCCATGGAATCTGTTTTCATCACAGTCTCCGATACAGAGAAGTCCTCCGTCACCTTCGGCGAACCGACCTTCCATCCGAACGAGCTCAAGACCTCCGATCCGGAACACACACAGCCGCAAACCACGGAGCCCGAGCCCACCGACCCCGCCTTTCTCCCCGGCGATGTCAACAATGACGGTGCTGTCAACGCAAAGGATTCCTACGATATCCTGATCTACAGCGCCAAGTCCGGCGTGAACAGCAAAGCAAGTCTCGGAAAATCCGCCGCAAATGCAGCAGATGTCAATGAGGACGGCAAAATTGATGCCGGCGATGCGGCATGGATCCTGACCTACTCGTCGGCGTTGGGTGCCGGCGAAAAAGCCGAAATCACACCGCACGGCAAGCAGGAAGCCGGCACGATCAAGCTCGGCGGCACCGAGCTGGTGATCACGCTGGAGGATCTGGCGAAGATCAACTACAAGCCAATTCTGCCCCTGAAGCTTGATTACGACAAAAGCCTGGGCGCCGTCGAATTCGGGCTTTCCTCCAATCTTTCCTTCAAGGCGGTATCCAGTGACAAGTTCTCCAGCGAGGACTATGATATCCAGATCTACCGCAACCTGAAGAAAAATGCACGCGGCACGAGCTGGACGGGCAATTACGATACCAATCAGATCGACGGCAAAAACGTGATGTGGTTTACCGACGCCCACCAGCACGGCAGGCAGATGGACTATCTGTATTACTGCGTCGAGCTTCCGCCTGACTGCGAGGTCGGCGATACCTTTACGCTGCATTTCCTGGATAAATCTCCCGTCGGGGACCGCACGGCATTTGCCCGTCAGGCAAGCCACGACGCAAAGTCCGATCAGAACTGGGCACTCACCGGCGGCGATCTCACCATCAAGATCGTGGACGGCGCCAAGACCAGCTCCCACCTCCAGTGCCTGTATACCGAAACAGAGGCGCCAAAGGCTGCCGCAGCCGGCGACCTCGACGGCTCCGGCACTGTGGATATCATGGATGTCATCCGGATGAACAAGTTCCTGCTCGGCTCCGCAGAGCTGACCGAGGAGCAGCGTTCCCTCGCGGATCTCAACGCCGACAAGAAGGCAGATTCCGCCGATGCACTCCTGATCCTGAAAATTGCTCTCGGTGTGAAAACGAAATAATCCCCCCCGCGCCTGCCCCTCACCGGGCGGGCGCTTTCTGCATTTTAGTAAAGCTTGCAGATTCCCATGCCCCGTTTTTGTGCAAATCTCCAAAGTTCCCCCGTACCCTTGACATTTGGGGAAAATCGTGGTACACTAAGTTTAGCACTCAGGGATATAGAGTGCTAACACTTGAAAACCAAGACTGCCAGAAAGGAGACGTATTCCTTGTGAACGAGCGAAAATTAAAGATCCTCGCTGCGGTTGTGGAGGAATATGTGCGAACCGGTGAGCCGGTCGGCTCCAAGGCGATCGCCAGTCTGCCGGATATCGGGGTGTCTGCCGCGACCGTCCGGAACGATATGGCAATGCTGGAGCAGCTCGGCTACCTCGAACAGCCTCATACCTCCGCAGGCAGAGTCCCCACCATCAGCGGCTACCGGCTCTATATTGAAGAGCTGATGCGCCCCCCCGCCCTTCCGGATGCGGAGCGCGAACGTCTCGACGACATGCTCGAGGCACAGGGTCCTCTCACAGAGGAGCTGCTGATCCAGAACGCGACCACGGCACTCGCGGAGCTCACCCAGTGCGCGGCGGTCGTATCCGACTTTTCCCCGAAATTTTCCGTGATCTCCAAGGTCGAGGTCATCCCCGCCGGACGGCGCGTGTATGTGGTGCTCCTCATCACATCGGGCGGTTCGATCAAGAACAAGGCGTGCCGGCTGGAATTTGATCTCACCAACGAGCAGCTCGATACCTTTTCCGATTACCTGTCCAAGAACCTTGAGGGCGTGAGCGTCGCTGACCTGTCGGATGAGCGCATGGCGAATCTGACCGCCGCGATGAGCGCCTACATGATGACCATGGCACCGCTGGTGCAGGGCATCTGTGAGATCTCCCGCGATCTGCGGCAGCACGCACTGATGTTCCGGGGCGAGAAGAATCTGTTCTCGTGCGAGGATCTGGATAAGATGGAGGTCGTGCGGTTCATCGAGCACAAGGATGAGCTGGTCAAGCTCCTGGACGATTCGTTCAGCGGCATCCGCGTGATGTTCGGTGAGGGCGGCGACAGCTTCGTCATCGGCAATTCGTCGATGATCGTGTCGAAATACCGCAAGGGGGAACAGAATGTCGGCTCTCTTGGCGTGATCGGGCCGATGCGTCTGGATTACGCGAAGGTGATTCCGTATCTGGAGTATTTTTCCCAGAAAATTACCGATCTGATCTCGGAGCAGAGCGCGGAGGATCCGCCGCCTGCGCCCGACGGCAAGAATGATGTATAAACAGAGAAAGAGGGTGAAACCCATGACTGCTATGAACGAAAACGAGGAGATCCTGGACGAGGAGCTGGAGGAAACGGCTGACGAGGACACCGCGGAGACAACCGAGGAGGACGATGAGGATTCCGAGGTGAGCGCAGCAGAGAGCGCCGAGGAGGCAATCGAGGCAGAGCGCGAGCGTTACCTGCGGCTATACGCGGAGTTCGACAATTTCCGAAAGCGCACCGCCAAGGAGAAGCTCGAAGCCTACGGTGAAGCAACGGCACGCTGTATTGAACAGCTCCTGCCGGTCGTGGACAATTTCGAGAGAGCGATGGAGGCACCGTGCAGCGATGCACAGTACCAGTCCGGCATGGAGATGATCTTCGGACAGATCAAGAATTTCCTTGAAAAGCTTGGTGTCACGGAGATTGAAGCGCTGGGCGCGGAGTTCGACCCGAACGTCCACAATGCGATCAAGCAGAGCGAGGCAACGGAGGAATATCCGGAGGGCACCGTCTGCGAGGTATTCCAGAAGGGCTACATGCTCAAGGACAAAATGATAAGACCCGCCATGGTCGCTGTAAGTAACTAGCATAACCTGTAAAGCCGAAAAGTCCTCAGGGTGCAGGGGTTCACAGCTCCTGCCGAGGGTCAAGGGGCGAGCAGCCCCCAACCCTGCACGATCACTATATAAGAGAAAGGGAGTTTCCACTATGAGCAAAATTATCGGTATTGACCTTGGTACAACCAATTCCTGCGTAGCCGTTGTAGAGGGCGGTAACGCAGTCGTTATTACAAATGCAGAGGGTGCCAGAACCACCCCGTCCGTTGTTGCATTCTCCAAGACCGGCGAGCGTCTGGTCGGCAAGGTTGCAAAGAACCAGGCCATCACAAACCCGGACAAGACCATTTCTTCCATCAAGCGTCACATGGGTTCCAATTATAAGGTAGACATCGACGGCAAGAAGTACACCCCGCAGGAGATCTCCGCGATGATCCTCCAGAAGCTGAAGGCTGACGCAGAGGCATACCTGGGCGAGTCCGTTACCGAAGCCGTTATCACCGTTCCGGCATACTTCACCGACGCACAGCGTCAGGCAACCAAGGATGCCGGTCAGATCGCAGGTCTGAACGTCCGCAGAATCATCAACGAGCCGACCGCTGCTGCTCTGTCCTACGGTATCGACAAGGAAGAGGATCAGAAGGTTATGGTTTATGACCTCGGCGGCGGTACCTTCGATGTATCCATCATCGAGATGGGCGAGGGTTTCCAGCAGGTAGTGGCTACCGCAGGTAACAACCACCTCGGCGGCGACGATTTCGACCAGAGAATCATCAACTGGATGGTTGACGAGTTCCGCAAGGATACCGGCATCGACCTGTCCCAGGATAAGATGGTGATGCAGAGACTCAAGGATGCAGCCGAGAAGGCAAAGATCGAGCTGTCCTCCACTCCGACCACCAACATCAACCTGCCGTTCATCACCGCTGATGCATCCGGCCCGAAGCACCTGGATCTGACCCTGTCCCAGGCAAAGTTCAACGAGCTGACCGCAGACCTCGTACAGGCTACCATGGGCCCGGTTCGTCAGGCACTGGAAGACTCCGGTATGAGCGCTTCCGAGCTGGATAAGGTTCTCATGGTCGGCGGTTCCTCCAGAATCCCGGCAGTTCAGGACGCTGTCAAGAAGCTCATCGGCAAGGATCCGTTCAAGGGCATCAACCCGGATGAGTGCGTTGCGCTCGGCGCAGCACTCCAGGGCGGCGTGCTCGGCGGCGACGTCAAGGAGGGTCTGATGCTCCTCGATGTTACCCCGCTGTCCCTCGGTATCGAGACCGCAGGCGGCGTCTGCACCGTGATGATTCCGAGAAATACCACCATCCCGACCAAGAAGTCCGAGGTGTTCTCCACCTACGCCGACAACCAGCCGGCAGTTGACATCAACGTTCTCCAGGGCGAGCGCGGCTTCGCCAAGGATAACAAGCAGCTCGGTACCTTCCGTCTGGACGGCATCGCTCCGGCAATGCGCGGCGTTCCGAGAATCGAAGTAACCTTCGATATCGACCGCAACGGCATCGTGCATGTATCCGCAAAGGATCTGGGCACCGGCAAGGAGCAGAACATCTCCATCACCGCTTCCACCAACATGTCCAAGGAGGACATCGACAAGGCTGTCAAGGAGGCAGAGGCTTACGCTGAGGAGGACAAGAAGCGCCGCGATGAGGTAGACACCAAGAATCAGGCAGAGAACATGGTTCTCCAGGCTGAGAATACACTGAAGGAGTTCGGTGACAAGGTACCGCAGGACATCCAGGATCAGATCCGTTCCAAGGCTTCCGACCTGAAGAATGCCGTAGACGCTAACGATACGGCTGCCATGAAGTCCAAGATGGATGACCTCCAGAAGGCTATGATGGATATGGGTCAGAAGATCTACGGCCAGGCAGGCGCACAGGGCGCACCGGATATGGGCGCAGGTATGGGTGCCGGCATGGGCGGCGCAGACTTCACCGAGGAGGCTCCGCAGGACGGCAATGACGATGATGTGATTGACGCCGATTTCACTGAGGCATAATCGGATTCGACTGTAAAATAACGGCTATATCAGGGGCAGAAATTCTCTGCCCCCATAGCTGTATCTATGAAACGAGGCATCTATGAAAGGAACATGGGCATATGCACTCACCCTGGCAGTACTCCTGACGGGCTGCGGCGCAAAAAACGATGCACCGGCATCCACGGCGCCTGCTCCCGCAGAAACGGCAGCGCAGACTGCCCTGCCGGAATCGGTGACGGATACGCAGGTCACAGCAGCGGACGGCACTGTCATGGCACCTGAAAATGCGCCCGCAGAGACCACTCCGGCGCAGACTCCTGCCGTATCGGGCGGCGGCCGGGATGCCATCATCGCATCCTACCGCACGGCGATTGACGAAAAGATCGCGGAATCGAAGAAAATTGAAGCCGCCGGCGGAAATTACACGATTGACTATACCCTGTATGACATCAACCACAACGGCACACCGGAGCTTCTGATCCGGTACGGCACCTGTGAGGCAGATTTCCGGATCGCGGTCTACACCTATCAGGACGGTGCGCTCCGCATGATTGAGGACAACATGGGCGGCAGCCATGTCAGCTTCGGCTACGACTGCAATACGAACCAGCTTGTGCTCCTGCAGGGGCACATGGGCGGCGGTGATTTCAGCTGGTACGATCTCGATGAAAGCGGCAAGCTGAACGAGGTCAGAAACACCGGCGGATTCCAGTTCGGCATGGACGACCAGCCGGAGTATACGGACGTCATGAAGGAGTACGGCGTTGCCTACCTGCCGTTTTCCACGAGCTATTCCTTTGCTGACGAGGCAGTGACCTATATCTACGAGAATCCCGAGGACTACGAACGTTCCGAGCAGTTCAATGAACTGAGCTACAGCTTCCTGGAAAATTTCCCGTTTTAACGAATTTTCAACCCCAAAAACTCCGCGAGCGTAAGCGAGCAAGCGGGGTGGGCGCAGCTACCTGCGTCTCCCCCAACCGGTGGGGCGATCCCCAAAAACTCCGCAAGCGGGGTGGGCGCAGGCACCTGCGTCTCCCCCAACCGGCGGGGCGAACCCGAAAACTCCGCGAGCGTAAGCGAGCAAGCGGGGTGCAGGGGGCACAGCCCCCTGCATCTCTCCTCCCCCTCCCCGGAGGGGAGGGGGCCGGGGGGAGGGGCGAACCCCCAGCGGGCAGCAAACAGATACATGAATGAAAGGAGTGCCGCATCCTGTCGCGGCGGATCAATATGGCGGATAAACGTGATTATTATGAGGTACTAGGCATCCAGAAGGGTGCCAGCGAGGACGAGATCAAAAAAGCCTACCGCAAGATGGCAAGAGAAAATCATCCCGATCTTCACCCCGATAAAGTCGAAGAGTGCGAGGAGAAGATGAAGGAGATCAACGAAGCCTATTCTGTCCTGTCCGATCCGGAAAAGCGCCAGCGCTATGACCAGTTCGGTCATGACGGCATGGATGCAATGGGCGGCGGCGGATTCGGCGGCTTCGACGGCTTTGCCGGCGGCGGCTACGGCGATATGGGCGACATCTTCGACAGCCTGTTCGGCAACATCTTCGGCGGCAGCATGGGCGGCACACGCGCCAATACCGCCAATGCGCCCCGACGCGGCAGAGACATCAACTACGGCATCAACATCAGCTTCATGGAGGCATGTCAGGGCAAGACCCAGGAGCTCAACATCGGACATCAGGAGACCTGTACCGCATGTAACGGCACCGGCGCCGAGCCGGGCACCAAACCGGAGGTATGCCCCGACTGCCGCGGTAAGGGTCAGGTCAGAGTCACCCAGCAGACACCGCTCGGTGCCATGTCCACAACCCGCCCGTGCCCGCATTGCTCCGGTAAGGGCACCGTCATCAAGAGCCCGTGCCAGAAGTGCCGGGGAGCCGGGCGCGTCAAGGTGCAGAAGCGCGTCTCCATCACCATTCCGGCAGGTATCGACAACGGTCAGACCCTGCGTATTTCCGGTGAGGGCGACTGCGGCATGAACGGCGGACCGGCAGGCAATCTGAATGTCAGCGTTACCGTGCGTCCGCACCCGATCTTCAACCGCGAGGGCTACGACGTACACTGTGAGATTCCGATCACCTATGCACAGGCTGTCATGGGCGACGAGATCACCGTGCCGACAATCGACGGCAATGTAAAGTTCTCCATCCCGGAGGGCACCCAGAACGGCGCCAAGCACCGTCTCAAGGGCAAGGGCATCAAGTATCTCCAGCAGGATCGCCGCGGCGATCAGTATGTGAAGCTCTACATCGAGGTGCCGAAGAATCTGTCCAAAAAGCAGAAGGATCTGCTCAAGGAGTTCGAGGAATCACTCTCGGAGAAGAACTACGCCAAGCGCGGGAGCTTCTTTGATAAGCTGAAGGATTTGTTCAAGAGCTAAAAAACACTGACAAATGCACCGGAGTGTGTAATTAAACAATCACGAAGGTTACTATGTCCATGAGGACACGCGAACGGCTCCGGAAGGCTTGCAACTTCCGGAGTTTTTCTTTTTTCCAAATAACAGATAATAAAAATGCCCCCCGTTCAGGCTCTTGCACGCCATTCCTGACGGAAGAAGTCGACACCTACAGTACATCACAAAATTGATGTTTAGTCAAGAAATCCCCGGATACCGCTTGACATTCCGACCATTTTCGTATATAATATAGTATGGAAAAGCGCCTATAGAACGCCCCGCTGCGCTTTGCAGGGGGGCGTTTTGTTCTGCATACACAGGAGGTTATGTTATGATCCAGGTATTCAACACCCTGACCAACAAGAAAGAAGATTTCCAGACGATGGAGCCTAACAAGGTACGCATGTACGTCTGCGGCCCGACCGTCTACAATTTCATCCACATCGGCAATGCACGCCCGATCTGCGTATTCGACGTGTTCCGCCGCTTCCTGACCTACCGCGGCTATGACGTGACCTTCGTCCAGAACTACACCGACGTCAACGACAAGATCATCAAGCAGTCCAAGCAGGAGGATCTCACCCCCGAGGCAACTGCCGAGAAATACATCCGTGAGTACGAAACCGATGCCAAGGGTCTGAACGTCCTGCCCGCAACGGTTCACCCAAAAGTTTCCCTGTATATCGACAAAATCATTGACTTCATCCAGAAACTCATCGACAACGGCTACGCTTATCAGGCAGAGGGCGACGTGTACTACCGCACCCGCAAATTCGCCGGCTACGGCAAGCTCTCCGGTCAGTCGCTCGATGATCTGATCGCCGGTGCGCGTGTGGATGTCAATGACATCAAGGAGGATCCGCTGGATTTCGCGCTCTGGAAGGGCTGCGGCACGGACGAGCAGCACTGGGATTCCCCGTGGGGTCCGGGACGTCCGGGCTGGCACATCGAGTGCTCCTGCATGGCAAAGGACACCCTCGGCGATACGATTGACCTGCACTGCGGCGGCGCGGATCTGATCTTCCCGCATCACGAGAATGAGATCGCGCAGTCCGAAGCCGCAAACGGCGTGCCGTTCTCGCATTACTGGATGCACAACGGTCACATCAACGTCGATCACAAGAAGATGTCCAAGTCCCTGGGCAATTTCTTCCTGACCCGCGATGTTGCCGCACAGTACGGCTATGAGGTCATCCGCTATCTGATGATTCAGGCGCAGTACCGCGCTCCCATGAACTACACCGCCGAGCTCCTCGATGCATGCAAGGCATCGCTCGACAGACTCTACCAGTGCCGCGACACTGTACAGGCTGCGGTCAAGAATGCCAAATCCGGCGTGGTATCGGAGGAGGCAAAGGCAGTTTACGACAAGGCAAGAGCCGATTTCATCGCAGCGCTTGAGGATGATCTGAACACTGCCGACGGTCTGACCGCCGTATTCGAGCTCGTGCGTGAGCTGAATATTCTCGCCGCAAATGCAGACACCAGCAAGGAGACGCTCGAAGCCGGACTTGCCGTATTCAACGAGCTGATCGACGTGCTCGGTCTGCTGTACGAGCGCAAGGAGGATGCCATCCCGCAGGAGGTGCTTGATCTCGTGGAGCAGCGTGCGGCGGCACGCAAGGCGAAGGATTTCGCAGAAGCCGACCGTCTCCGCGATGCCATCGCAGCGCTCGGCTATTCCGTACGTGAGACCCGTCAGGGCGTGGAAATCAAGAAGGTGTAAGGTTTTTCGGGCTTGCGCCCGATTAGGGGGCTTTGCCCCCTTGCCCCCACCAGAGGGCTCTGCCCTCTGGACTCCCGGCAGGGGCTCTGCCCCTGCACCCCGCAAGGGGATGTGATCCCCTTGACCCCATCCGCTTTTAGGAGGATTATGCACAAGAAAAACAAGGTTCTTTCGATACTGGGCATCTTTCTGATGGTGTCGGCGGTGATGAGCTTTATCGTGTTCTACTTCACTGTCATGGCATCCCAGCAGGGCTATCACTATATCGACCCCGATACGCTCCGGCTCGTGCAGACCGAGGAAATCCCCGACGGCGCTCCCATTGCCATCGTGGACACGTCCCTCGGTGAATTCCGTGCCGTGCTCTACCCGGAATATGCCCCGCAGACGGTTGCGCAGTTTGTCGAGCTTGCCGAAAGCGGCTACTACGACAACACTTATGTGTTCGAGCTGAAAAACGGCATCTATTTCGGCGCGGGCAGCGTCGATAATGACGGGCATACCGCCGAAAATCTCCCCGCCGAGCGTGAGCACGTCCCGCAGGAGCTCCACCAGGATCTCTGGCCCTTTAAAGGCGCCCTCTGCGCGATGGATACAGGCTCCGACGGCGGCGTATTCAAGCGCCTGTTCAAGAGCGAGACGCGCTTCTCCGGCACGCGCTTTCTGGTCGTGGATTCGGTCGATTTCACCGATCAGGAGTTCCTGACCCAGTTCCGCGAGGCATCCGGCAGCGACAAGCTTGCCGATGCGTTCGAGCAGCTCGGCGGCGTGCCGAATTTCAGCCAGCAGATGACCGTCTTTGCCCAGACCTACGAGGGGCTTGACGTGATCGATGCCATCTGCGCGGCGGACTGCTACGACAGCTCCTCCACCGGCTACACGCCTCCAAAGGAGGACATCCTGATCCGTTCCGTCCGAATCGGGACATACGGCGCGGAGGAGTAACGAAATTCCCAACTGTTTGATTGCACCGGCAGTAAATCTTATCCATTTTTTCCGAATCCGCTGATTTTCACTTTACAAATCCCGGCAGATGTAGTATAATAGAAAATAGGGTCACTGTGCCCTTTTGAATCTGCAAAGAAGGAATGGATTCCATGAGATATCAATGGTTTGCGGTTCTGACCGCTGCCGTACTGCTCGGCACCGGACTTTCCGGCTGCGCGAGAAAGGAAGCTGCAATCGAAGCACCCGAGGAAAAGCCGGTTCTGAACTACACCCAGCCCGCACAGGGCGAGGAGATCGTCCGCATTTCCATCAAGGATTACGGCGACGTGACCGTCAAGCTCTTCCCCGAACTTCTGCCGGAGGCTTGCGAGAATTTCAAGGAGCTTGCGAAATCCGGTTATTATGACGAGCTGATTTTCCACCGCGTCATGGAGAATTTCATGATTCAGGGCGGCGACCCCAAGGGTGACGGCACCGGCGGTGCCAGCATCTGGGGCGAGAAGTTCGACGGCGGTTATTCCGAGCAGCTCATCCATGTTCCGGGCGCCCTTGCCTATGCCAATTCCGGCGGCACGACGACTGACGGAAGCCAGTTCTACATCGTCACGGGTGAAGCCGAGGACGAGGAGAAGCTGAACAAAATCACCGCACAGGGCGGCACGACATTCACCGCACAGGCGAAGGAGTACTACTGCCAGTACGGCGGCGCTCCGTGGCTTGACGGCGGAAATTACACCGTATTCGGACAGGTCATCGACGGTCTGGATGTGGTCTATGCCGTGTCCCATGTGGCGACAAACGAGAACAACAAGCCGAAAAAGGCTGTCTATATTGAGAAAATGACCGTAGAACAATACGACGGGAGCGCAGTCCGTTTCTATAAGACGGATTACGCAGGTCTGGAATAAGGAGCAGAAAAAGAAAGGCTCCGGCAAAGAGGAGAGAAGAAACGTGGACAAGCTAGTCATACAGGGCGGGCACCCGCTGACCGGGGATATTTATGTCTCCGGCGCGAAGAATTCCGTCGTAGCCATCCTGCCGGCAACCCTGCTGCTGGATGTTCCTTGTATCCTTGAAAATGTACCCGATATCAGCGATGTCACGATCTGTCTTTCGATCCTCGAAAGCTTAGGGGCGCAGATCGATCAGCTCGGCGAGGGAACCTACCGCATTTCCACGGAGTTTGTCCGGGCGTATGAGGTACCGGAGGAGTATGCGCAGAAAATGCGCGCCTCCTACTATTTTCTCGGCGCTCTGCTCGGACGCTGCGGCAAGGCGAAAGCTGCCATGCCCGGCGGCTGCTATCTCGGCGAACGTCCGATTGACCAGCATCTGCTGGCATTTGAGGCACTCGGCGCAGAGACAACGCTCGTCGAGTACAAAAACGATGTGGGTGAGGATTACGTCGGTGCAGTCGAGCTGAATGCGGAGCACCTGACGGGCAATCACATCAGCCTGAACGTGGTCAGCGTCGGTGCGACCATGAACGCCATCCTCAGCGCCGTCAAGGCGGAGGGGCAGACCACCATCGAGAACTGTGCGCGTGAGCCGCATATCGTCGATCTTGCGAACTTCCTGAACTACATGGGAGCGCGGATCAGCGGTGCCGGCACCCACAAGATCACCATCGAGGGCGTCCCCGAGCTGCGCGGCAATGCGCTGGACGGCTCTGTCGAGATCAAGACCTATTCCATCGTGCCCGACCAGATCGAGGCAGGCACCTTCATGATTGCAGCCGCAGCGACCCGCGGGGATGTCTACATCCACGGCGTGATCCCGCATCACCTGCGCGACATTGCCGACCGTATGGAGGAATGCGGCGTACTGGTCGAGGCAATCGAGAACGAGGATATCGTGCATGTCTGTGTGAACAACGGCACAGTTTTCCACGGAACCAACGTGAAAACAGAGCCCTATCCCGGCTTCCCAACCGATATGCAGCCACAGATGGCGGTGCTGTTGGCGCTGTCCGAGGGGCAGAGCAACATCACGGAGAGCGTGTGGGAGGATCGTTTCAAGTATGTCGGTGAGCTCAAGCGCATGGGCGCGAACATCGATCTCACCCGCGACGGCGCGATTATCTGGGGCGTGGACGGACTGCACGGCGCGAACGTCAAGGCATGCGACCTGCGTGCCGGCGCGGCAGTTGTGATTGCCGGACTTGCCGCAGAGGGCAGAACCGAGATCACGGATATTCACCACATCGAGCGCGGCTATGCGCACATCGTGGAAAAGCTGCGCGGCATCG
>ONEQ01000146.1 GCA_900316885.1 uncultured Eubacteriales bacterium
AGTAGCGGCTTCCTCTATGCTTTGATTATAGCACAGAAATTCTTAACAAGTCTTTAACTTCTGAAAAGCTGCATAAAAAAAGCAGATGCTCCATGAAACAGGTAGATATCGCTCTTGATGGTGAAGCTTGCGGGAGATACGGAGGAGCAAGGATACTTCGGAGCCGGTTTTTGCAGCCGTTGACAAACAGACAGAATTGTGCTATAATAAAGCATATCATTCCGGAAGCAGACAGGAGGCTTTATTATGATCGAAGTCAGGGGACGCTGGGCGCTGGTCACAGGCGCCGCAAGAGGGATCGGATATGGTGCGGCACGGTGTCTGGCGGAGCAGGGCTGCAATCTGATCCTGCATGGCAGAACTGCCGCACATTGTGAAAAAATCGCATCCGAGGCGCGGGCGCTGGGTGTGCAGGTGTATACAGCCGGCGCGGAGTTTTCGGATCCCGCACAGGTGGAGGAGATGCTCCGCGAGATCGACGGGCTCGGCGTTGATGTGGATATCGTGCTGAACAATGCCGGACTTCAGGTCACCTACCGGACAGCGTTCCTGACGACACCCGCGGAGGACTACACAACGAGCTTCCAGATCAACACCATCGCGCCGATGATGATTACCTACCACTTCCTGCCGAAGATGGAGGCGCGGGGGTTCGGGCGCATCGTCAACACAACCAGCGGCATCCGGCTCGAACCGGAGCAGGCAGGCTACAGTGCCAGCAAGGCGGCGCTCGACAAGGTCACGATGGATCTGGCATCAAAGTACAACGGAACGGATGTCTGCATCAATCTGACCGATCCCGGCTGGTGCCGGACGGATCTCGGCGGTCCGAAGGCGCCGAATGCACCGGAAAACTCGCTTCCGGGCGTGATCGTCGGCGCGTTTATCAACGACAGGCGCTCCGGCAGATGCTTCGCGGCAGGCGACTTCTACGGTATGACGCTCGCTGAAGCCGTACACAAGGCGGAAACCGAGATCCCGGTCTATACGGGAACGATCGGTCTGTAACAGCAAAGCGCATTGCCCGGTAAAGGACAATGCGCTTCATTTATTTTGTATCCGTTTTGTGTCTTGCATTTTCTCCGGCATTGTAGTATAATAGATAGGCACACAGAGATACAGAAATGGAGGAACCATCAATGAGCACTTTCAGAAAATTATCCATGACACTCAGTATGCTTTCACTGATGCTGGTGACGGCAGCCTGTGCAAGTATGCCCATCAATCAGGATACAGCCAGCACGGAACCCGCTTCGGAGACAGCCGCACTGACGGAAACACAGGTAGAAACGCAGTCGGAGACACCGTCAGAACCGCAGGCGGAAACGCAGGCAGAGACCGCCGCAGAAACAACAGAGCCCGAAACAGAGCTTGCCGACGGGTACAGCGCCCTGCTCGACTGGTATCACCACCAGATCTCGACCGGGTGGGCGGACTATGACAAGGACAGAGGCAACTACGGTGTTGTTCCATCCGATGTGAATGACACGGGGGATATGGTCAGCTATATGTGGTACCGCTTTGAGCAGCCGGATCTGACGCAGTCCGGTTATCAGCTTCTGGACATCGACCACGACGGCACGGAGGAGCTGATCGTGGGCGTGATCTCGGATTATGATGGAAGCGCAGCCGTTTATGACGTCTACACGATCCGTGACGGAAAGCCCGCGCTTCTGGCATCGGGCGGCGAGCGCGTCGATGTGTCGGTCGGCGACGGCGTGATCTGTGTCAGCGGTTCGGGCGGTGCAGCGCTGTACATCATCACCATGCATCACCTGACAGACGGCAGGGCAGTTCCCTTCGAGGAGTACAAGTCGGACTATGATGCGGATGCGGATGCACCGTGGTTCTATTCCAATGAACCGGTACAGGGCGACTGGGGCGGCTATGAGTTCCAGAACTGGAAGCCTATTTCACAGGACGAATTCGAGCAGTGCGGCAATTACACGATGTACGGGCTGAGCCTGCAGCCGTTCAGCGGCTACACGCCCGGCAGCGCTGCCTGACACATAAACGAAAGACCCGCACGGCTTGGCACCGCGCGGGTTTTCTGTATGCAGCAGGATCCTTCAGCAACAGCAGGTTGCTTGACGGCAGCGCAGACGTATGGTATAATGACAAAAAAGACAAGGAGGGCTGCCCCATGAAAACACAGGAAATACTGCACGAGCTGCGCACCCGGAACGGACTTTCGCAGGAGGCGCTTGCGGAAAAGGTGTTCGTGACGCGGCAGGCAGTTTCACGCTGGGAATCCGGCGAGACTGTCCCGAACACCGAAACGCTCAAACTGCTGTCGGCGCTGTTCGGTGTTTCGATCAATACGCTGCTGGACGCACCGCATCCGCTGGTCTGCCAGTGCTGCGGGATGCCGCTGGAGGAGGACATCATCAGCCGCGAAAAGGACGGAACCCCTAACGAGGACTACTGCAAATGGTGCTATGCGGACGGCACCTACACCTACAGCAATATGGACGACCTGATAGAGGTCTGCGTGAAGCACATGACGGGCGAGCACTGCACCGAGGCGCAGGCGCGTTCCTACATGCGGGAGAAGCTCCCCACGCTCGACTACTGGAAGCGCTACGAGGAGCTCGGCGACGGCGGAGCGTTCGAGGCATTCAAGCAGAAGCTGATCGGTGAGATCAACGATCTGCACATCGAGGGGATGCCGAAGGTCGAAAAGCTCAACGCACTGGTCGGCAGCTATGTCAATCTGCCGTACCGGCTCCCGAACGGGAACACGGTGAAGTTCCTCGACGACAGCACGACCTACCTCGGCAATCAGCTCGAATGTGAATTCGGCGGCGACCACTGCTTCGGCGTGCTTGCCAATATGGACTTCATTCTTGTCTGCACCTACGAGGCAGGGGGCAAGAATCCGGAGCTTGTGATTTACAAAAAAAGGTAAGAATGAAAGCCCTTGAACTCAGCACACAGGCTGAATGCAAGGGCTTCATTATTTTGTTGCAGGATCAGATGAAATCGGTGATGACAGCCTCCCTGCCGACGCCGACCGCAGCAGCGTACCGCAGGATCACCAATGCGTCCTTGGCATTGATCTGATGATCGCCGTTGATATCCGCAGCCGCTTCCTGCTCCGGGGTCAGACCGGATGCGGCTCCGGTGCCGAGCTTTGCGGCAGCAAGCAGGACCTCCGATGCATCGATGGCATTGATCTTGTCGTCGCCGTTCACATTGCCGAGCGCGAGGGCGCCGCCTGCGTCCATCGACATGCTTTCACCGGCTGTTCCGGCATAACTGAGGCAATCCGCTGTGACGGTGACCTTCGTCTTTGCCGGGAGCGCACCTCTGACGATGAACGTATCCGTATAGAGGTCGCCCTCCGCATACAGCTGCGGTGTGACCGTATAGCCGGATGCATTTGCTACCAGCAGACTCTTTTCGGTGACTGTCGCAATGTCCATGAACTTCGTGAAGGTCACAGTAAGCTTGCCCTCTGCAGCTTCTACGGACTTGAGGCGTGGCGCTTCCCTGCTGACCATCGCAAAGTCGATGCCGCTCTGTGCAGGCGGTACGGGGAGCCATTCGCTCTCCATGGTTTCATAGCCCTCCATCGCGCATACGACCTTCCAGCTTCCCTCCGGGACGTCCCATGCATAGGCACCGAGGCTGTCGGAGAGGATCGGGTTGCTCTGCTCATAATCCGCAGCATTCCACTGGACCTCCTCCCCGGTCTCGGGATCCTTGAAATAGATCGTCAGCTCGGCGCCGCTGAGACGGTTGCTCGGTACAGCTTCGTAGACGATGCCGCTGGGGTCGATGATAAAGCGCAGATACCCTGAGAGTGTGAATTCCTCGTTGTTCATGATGCATTCCATCAGGTAGCTGTCCACGGAATCGAGCAGACTGCCGATCTCATATTCGATCAGCGGTGAAAGCACCAGCAGAACCGGGCACTCCGCAGAAAGCGCCTCCAGAACGGGTCCGGTGCAGATCGTATTGACGCATTTCAGGGCAAACAGCAGCGACGCGGCGTCCTGAAGATCCTGATTGCCGCCTGCCATCTGCATCTCAGAAGCATAGTGCATGAAATCGCCGCCGAGGGACAGTGCAGTTCCGATGGCGCTGTAGCTGCCGCCGAAGCAATCATCGAACACATCACCGGCACCGGCTGTGATATAGGCATTTGCAATCTGGAACGACACATCGCCGGCATGTTCGCCCTCAATGACCTGCAGGATCGCTTCACCTGACCAGATATCCCCGGCTGTGCCGAGTACATCACCCAGACCGTCACAGATCGTGGCAGTGATATCACTGCTGTTGGTGTGTGCAGTGTAGTAGTGAACGGTCTTTCCGTCCACAACGCTGGTCACGCCGGTATCGGTAAAGCCGTATTTTGCGGGATCCTGTCCGATGGTCTCCGCTGTCTGGTATACACCGCCGATGTAAAGGCCGTCCGCCTTATCGCCGGTGTATACTTTGAAGGAACCGCCCGGCGTATTGACCGATGCAAGATAGCTGTTTTCGTTCTGTGCGGTGATCTCTGCCGTGCTGTTGTCCATGAATGTCTGATCCATGTCCTGGAGCTTCTGGGATCCGTCTGTAACAGGTGCAGGCGTGACCGTTCCGGATTCCTTTTCGAGGATGCTGATATTCAGTGCACCGGGAACATAGGTGGAGCTGATGTCAAAGCCGTCCTTCGTGATCCATGTTCCGGACTCTTTGTTGTAGAATGCTTCGACATAGTCTGTCTCAGAACCCTTGGTGCTTGTCACGAACATCCTGTCGATGCGGTCGCTGTTGGTCGCTTCGATCTCGAAGGAGATCGGATAGGACGGGTTAAAGGTGATGACCGGAGAGACACCCTTGGTGAATACATCCGTCACATCCTTTGTCTGTGAGGAATTATAAGAGAAATCTACCTCGGTCACGACCGGCTTGCGCGATGCGCAGACCGTCGTCAGCTCCGGGGAGGTCTGCTCTCCGCTGACCGCATGAAGACGGTATTCTGTACCGTCCGGTCCCTCGGGGAGCTTGACGATTCCCTGATATTTGCCGGTATACTCACTTGCCGTGAATGTGTCGGCAAGCTGATCGTTTACAAAGACGCTGACTTCCTTGCCCTTTGCAGCGATGCCGCATACCTCGACCTCGGAAGCGTTCACCGTATCCGGAACAGAGAACGTCAGTTCGGGGCATTCCACATGTACCGTTCCGATCGGCTGCTCCCAGCTCTCGTCCTTTAGCTGGAATTTCAGGGCGGCGGAAACATCGCTGCTGCCGTACTCGGTCACACGAGCCGAGAAGCGCAGCTCACCCTGCGGTGCCGTTACGGCAAGCTGATTGTCCTTGAAGACGGACACATCCAGATTACTGCTGGTGATGCTGTCCTGCAGCAGCGAAATGCTTTCCGGAAGATCCAGAGTAATCCGGATATCGTCCGCATCGGCAGCCACAGCCGGTGTCAGCTGATAGCGGAGCTTGAAGTTGACCACGCCGTTCACGTCTGCACGCTCAGAAACAGCCGTCAGATAGGTCTGTGTCCGGTCGATGACAGCAAAGCGCTGATCGCCCAGCTTTACGCACTTTTCAAACGAAGTGTTCCGGAATACAAAAAGGTCACGGTCGGAAATGACGGTTTCCAGGTTGCTGCATCCGTAGAATGCATATTCCTCGATCGTTGTCACGGATTCCGGGAGAATGAGCGTGCGGAGCGCCTTGTTATTCATCGACAGATACGCCGGAATGGTCTCCATGCCGTCTGCGATGGTCAGCGTTTCGACACAGCTATCCTCCAGTGCGCCGTCGCCGTACTCGCCGCCGACGGTCACGGTCTTGGGGATCGTGAGCTCTTTGAGCTGCTCGCAGTTACGAAACGCATATCTGCCGATCGCAGTCAGGCTCTTGCTGAGGGTGACACTTTTGAGCTGTGTGCATCCGGAGAAGCAGTATCCGCCGATCTTGTTCACGGAATCGGGTATCACGACAGAGGTGAGTGCCGTTCCGGCAAAGGCTCTTTCGCCGATCTCATAGGGCTGCTCCGGATCGGGGCTTTCGGGGATGACAACTGTTTTCAGCTTGGATGCACCATCGCAGATATTTGCCGGGATGCCGGGGATACCCTCCTCGAATACGACGCTCTCCACGCAGCTATCCTCCAGTGCACCGTCGCCGTACTCGCCGCCGACGGTCACGGTGGGATCGTGAGCTCTTTGAGCTGCTCGCAGTTACGGAACGCATATCTGCCGATCGCAGTCAGGTTCTTGCTGAGGGTGACGCTTTCGAGCTGTGTGCATCCGGAGAAGCAGTATCCGCCGATCTTGTTTACGGAATCGGGGATGACAACTGTTTTCAGCTTGGATGCACCATCGCAGATGTTTGCCGGGATGCCGGGGATACCCTCCTCGAATACGACGCTCTCCACGCAGCTATCCTCCAGTGCACCGTCGCCGTACTCGCCGCCGACGGTCACGGTC
>ONEQ01000298.1 GCA_900316885.1 uncultured Eubacteriales bacterium
CTTCTCGACTGCTGCAAAGACGTTCTTGATATAGTTTTCCATGCGGACGAGCATCTTTTCCTTCGATACCCATTCACCGTCCGGATCATAATTCTCCTTGAAGAACCATGTCGGTGTCTGCTGATGCCAGATAAGGACGTGACCGCGCACTGGAATGTGGTTGTCCCGCGCAAAGTTCAGGATCGAGCTTGCGCTGGAAAGGCTGACCTGCGGATTCTCGTCGTCGCCCGCCTCGGCAAGTGCCAGACACGCATTTTGGTCAAGAAGTGCATCCGGCTTCATTTCATTGCCGGGTGTGATAGAATTGAAATGCTTCAGAATCAGCTCTTTGGTGGATGCGGGTGCAAGCTCCTTGCTGGTGCAGGCTGTGCCGATTTTGAAATAGTCGGTATAAACGTCCTTGAGGGAGGAAATGTCGCTTTCCGGATGATAGACCGGTGCGGTTTTCAGCGTGAAATCGTCAATATAGATGTTATCCGAGCCGCCCTCAAAATAGACAAACACATCCGTCCATTCCTCGGTGTAGCTGACCTTCAGGTCGGAAACCGACTGCCAGCCGCCGCCGTTGAGATTCGCAAGGTTCTCGTAATGCTGTACGCCGGAAGCATCCGTATACTGGAAGCTCACCGTCACGCTGGTGTACCACTGTCCCATCGCGGAACAGCTCACGAGATACGCAACACCCGGCTCGCACTTGTCATCGAGCCGGAATGCCGGACCGTTCCAGGATTTGGAGCGCTCGCCTGCGCAGAGGGAATGTGTTCCGGATACGGCATTTTCCTCGCTGACCGAGAGAACGGTGGTATCCCGGTCGCCGCGGTTTGTCCATGCGGAAACATCTCCGTCCTCAAAATCAGAGGCGTAGATGATCGTCGCGTCAGCAGTATCCTCGGCATTGACTCCCATGGTCGGGAGTGCCGCCGCTGCAAGGCTGACTGCCAGCAGGTATGCAGCGACGCGGTTGATTCTTTTCTTCATTTCGGATTACCCTTTCTGTTTTAATTATTTTCTTTTTTATCTCTTATTTCTCTGTCAGGATACGCTTCATCAGTGCCAGATCGAAGCTGTCTGCCTGTCCGTCACCGTCCAGATCCGCGGCATCCGGTCTGGCAAGGGTGGTGCCGGGAATGTTCAGGATCCACTTTTGCAGCAGCACCGCATCCTTGACATCCAGAACGCCGTCGGCGCTGACATCGCCCTTCACGGCTTTCGGTGATGCGGCTTGATAAACACGCTCATACATGGTTTCTGCCCAGATGCGGCGCATTTCCTCATAGCCCTCCGAATTTGGATGCACGCCGTCACCGCTGAGGTATTCCGGGTGTTCGGTCAGGATTGCATCAAAATCCGGTCCCTGGATCACCTCCGGATATTCCGCCCACAACCGGTCGATCATGGCATTGTAGTCACCGAGATGGTCTGCAACGCCTGCCTCCTCGGCATGAGGAATCTTGGGCAGTACCGGCGTTTTTCCGAGTGCAAGCACCTTGTCGAGCATCGACTTGGTATTCTGGTAGTACTGCTCTGCGCCGGTCTGGTTGCCCCATGCATCATTGGTTCCGTAGGCAATCGAAACATACTGCCCGGGGAACGTGGAAAGCCAGGTGTCAATATGCTCCAGACCGTCCTTGGAGGTAATGCCGCCGATGCCGCCGTTCTCCTGGATCGGAAAATAGCTCTCGTCCAGACGGTGGATATAGGTGGCAAAGCCCGTACCGTAGCAGTTGTTCATGCCGCCTGCGGTGATGCTGTCGCCCAGAAACAGCCAGCTGTCGCTGATGCCCTGCGATACATCGTGAATATCGAAATTGATGGACGCCATGCCGTTTTCCTTGTCATCCGCCTGCGTCAGACAGATGCGGATCCAGTTGTAGCCCGCAAACTCTACGATGTGCTGCCGGGATGCGAGGGTATTATCCGCAACCGTTTCCACGACCTCCCACCCGCTTTCCGGATACGTTCCGCCGGGGGCGGCATTGACCTCGATCGTATAGTCGGATGGCTCCATGTTGCGGTTGACGTACATCCCCACCACGTCGTAGGCGCTGGTATTGTACCAGACAGCATCGATCACCTGACGGTTTTCCTCGGGGACACCGGACAGATCATATGCCAGATAATCCGGACACTGTGCCGACCAGAACGAAAAGTAATGCTCATCGTTTCCGGCAGATGCTGTGGCAGGATTGCTGCCGGCGTAGGCAGGGACATTCCGGCTGATGACCGGATTCGGAATTGCCGCAGCATCCGCAGAAATTGGCGGAGGGAGCAGCGTGACGGCAAACAATGCCGCAGTCAGAATAGCCATTCGTTTCATCTTCATCATTCCTCTTAAGTGATGCTTCTGCCCGGGACAGAAGCGGTTGACTTCTATGTCACTATGTTGAT
>ONEQ01000134.1:0-6478 GCA_900316885.1 uncultured Eubacteriales bacterium
TTCCGATCCGTGTCTGGCTCAAGGAGGAGCGCTGGTACAAGGTTGTCCGCAGGGCGTTTGAAAGCGACGCAGGCAAGCAATTCTTCCACACCGACATGCTCCTGAAGCTGCTGGATGACCACAAGGCAGGTCATGCGGACAATTCCCGCAAAATCTGGACGGTGTTCATGTTCCTGGTGTGGTATCATGTTTACTTTGAAATGAATGACCCCGCGGAGGTATTGACAGCGTGAAATCCAGACGAAAAAGAGTGATCCTGACAATCATTTTATGTATTCTGTTTCTGCTGCTGGCGGCAATTGTGTATGTCTTTCAGTTCAGCGGCGAATACCGGATGACAGTTCCGTACCGTCCGTATTTTGAGGAGATCGCACCGCATATCTATCTGAACAAGGGCAACGTGATGGCACCGGAGGACGTCCTCTCTGTCATCAATGAGGCAAAGGCGCGGGATACCGCATTCTTCGGTGAGCTGCACTGTCTGGACGATGTGACGATCATCATCTGCGACGATGCGGGAATCTCCCGGAAAATCGGAACGAAGGACACGATCACCTATGATTTCCCGCAGAAGAAGGACTATATCTGCATATCAAACGAGTATCTTAACGTGGATATTGTGGCACATGAGCTGACCCATGCCGAGCTGCATTCCCATTTCACGACCTGCGATGCACAGCGGAAGATGCCGTCATGGTTCGATGAGGGCATTGCCACGCAGAACGATTACCGCGAGCAGTACAGCGCGGAAAACTGGGCAGAGCAGACGGACAACGGCAAAACCGCTACTGCACTGACGGATATGGACACACCGTCGGAATTTTACGCCGGAGAAGCCGAAGACCGCCGGTTCCGCTATATATGCGCCAAGCATGAGATTGCCGTCTGGATCGAGAACCATTCCGTGCAGGAACTGCTTGCCGTCGCGGACGGTCTGAACAGCGGCGCAGATTTTGAAACGCTGTACTTTGCTGAATAAACCCAAGGAGTGATGCCAGTGGCAAGCCATATCACCTACAAATACATCCGAGAGAATGCGGACATCATAGAGTATATCCGCCGTGCTGACGAAACGCTCGGCGCGATGGGCTATACAGAGCATTCATTTGCCCACGTCGAGAAGGTCGCGCACAATGCGGCGATGATCCTCACGACACTCGGCTACGACGAGCGCACGATTGAACTTGCGCGGATTGCCGGCATGATGCACGACATCGGCAATGTCATCAACCGCATCGACCATGCGCAGAGCGGCGCAGTCATGGCGTTCCGTATCCTCGACAACATGAATATGCCCGCGAGCGAGATCTGTTCGATCATCTCCGCCATCGGCAATCACGACGAGGGAACGGGCATGCCGCTGAATCCGATTTCCGCGGCGCTGATTATTGCCGACAAGACCGACGTGCGCCGGTCACGTGTGCGCAATACTGACCCCATGACCTTCGATATCCACGACCGCGTGAATTACGCCGTGGAGCACGCAGAACTTTCCTTTCAGGAGGATAACAGCGCGCTGCTCCTGTCCCTGACCATCGACACGGCGATTTCCTCGGTGCTGGAGTATTTCGAGATCTTCCTGCAGCGAATGCTCCTCTGCCAGAAGGCAGCAGAATTCCTTGGGATCCAGTTCCATATGAATGTCAACGGCGCGAAAGTGCTGTAACATAGCTCTGAGACATAAAAAGGAACCTCTAAAAGCAGAGTTTTCAGGGGTTCCCAAAACAAGGAGGTTTTGTCTATGATATCTGATTATCCGCACCTCATCGACCTTGCCGATCACCCGGTTTCCTGGTGGAACGGACTGCTGGAGCTGGGACAGGAGATCATGAAGAATCCCGCCCTTTACGCCAACAGCTGCCGCGGCAAAATCATGGGCACGCTCTTTTATGAGCCTTCCACCCGCACGCAGATGAGCTTCCAGACCGCCATGCTTCGTCTCGGCGGAACGATCATCGGCTTTGACAACCCGCAGACCTCGTCCGTTGCCAAGGGCGAGAATCTGAAGGACACGACCAAGATCGTTTCCGGCTATTCCGATGTGCTGGTGATCCGCCATCCCACCGCAGGCGCGGCAAAGGCGGCAGCACTCACAGCGGACTGCCCGGTCATCAATGCCGGCGACGGCGGGCATCTCCACCCGACGCAGACGCTCACCGACCTGCTCACGCTCAAATGCGAGAAGGGCAGACTCTCGGGGCTGACACTCGGACTCTGCGGCGACCTGCTCAACGGCAGAACTGTTCATTCTCTCTGCAAGGCAATGGCGTGCTACCCGGATAATCACTTCATACTGATCTCCGCCAAGGAACTGGCGATGCCGTCCTATATCAAGGACTACATCCGCGCACACGGCGGCACCTTTGAGGAAATGACCAGCCTTGAGGATGCCATTCCGAAGCTGGATATGCTCTACATGACCCGTGTGCAGCGCGAGCGCTTTGATGATCCTGCGGTGTACGATGCGCTGAAGGATACCTATGTGCTCGATACCAAGAAAATGAAGCTTGCCAAGCCCGACATGATCGTCATGCACCCGCTGCCGCGTGTGGATGAGATTGAGATCGCGGTCGATGATGATCCGCGTGCGCTCTACTTCAAGCAGGCGAAATACGGCATGTATGTCCGCATGGCGCTCATCCTGACGATGCTCCAGAGCAAGAAGAAGACCGAGCTCCTCTCAGGCGCGGTGCATCCGGGCATCAAGTGCGCGAACGAGAAATGCATCACGCGCAAGGAGGAATATCTCCCCAAGAGCTTCATCGGCAAGGGGACAACCCTCACCTGTGAATACTGTGATGAGCGGCTGCTGCTGAAGCATTGAGAAAGGTTTCCGGTAATGTTCGGTAAGGATTTTGAAGAAGACTATATCATGCGGCAGATCAAGAACATCATTGAATTCACTGTCAAGCTTGTCTGCCATGTGGATACGACTGCGCAGTTCCGGCAGGAAATGAAGGAGGATGCGTTTGCCAACCGCCTGCTGGAGCAGGCACGGAACGGCGAGTTCAACGAAGCCGAAAACGCCCTCTACGCCAAAGCCGACGAACGTGACACGATGACGCTCCGCGCGGGACTGATCTTCTATGATTACCTGAATTCGCTGGATGATACCACATTGGAAACACATGATTTTTCCCGCGATGAGGTACAGGACGGGCTGCGCAGTCTCCTGCGCACGTTCGGCATGGGAGAGATGGCAGATCTGATCACGGAGAAACCGGCGGAGGAACCGGCAGAAGCGTTCGGTTATCCTCCCGCAGAGGAACTGAACCCGGCTTACTACAATTACACGGTTTGTCCTTACTGCGGGAAAACGATGGACCCCGGCTATATTCTGGGCGAAGCATTTTACGGCTTTCGCCTGGTCACGGACGGTTCGCTGTACTGGAGCGAGCACGGTCATCCGCTGACAGAGCTGTCCGTAGATTCTCACCGGAATCACGCACCGATGATCCGCGGCTACAAATGTGCATCATGCAAGCGGATCATTCTGCATTCGTATGTGGAGGAGACGTGAGCAAAACCCATGCAGGCGTGTTTCCCTGCAAATTGATTGAAGTTAATTTATCATCCGAAAGGAGAAATGACATGGCACATCAACTCGTCATTGTTCTGGACTTTGGAGGACAGTATAACCAGCTCATCGCACGCCGCGTGCGTGAGTGCGGTGTCTACTGCGAGGTCAAGAGCTACAAGACCCCCATCGAGGAGATCAAGGCACTGAATCCCTCCGGCATCATCTTTACCGGCGGACCCAACAGCGTCTATGATCCCGCATCCCCCCACATCGGCAAGGAGATCTTCGATCTCGGCGTGCCGATCCTCGGCATCTGCTACGGCTGTCAGCTCATGGCGTACACCCTCGGCGGCAAGGTCGAGTCCTGCGTGAATTCCGAGTACGGCAAGACCGAGACGCATTACGACAATTCCAGCGTGCTGTTCGGCGGCATTCATCTCCCCGAGACAGCGACAAGCTGGATGAGCCATACCGACTATGTATCCCAGCTCCCGGAGGGCTTCCGCACGACCGCACATACCTCTGACTGCCCGAATGCGGCTTTCGAGAACGCCGAGCGCAAGCTCTATGCGGTGCAGTTCCATCCGGAGGTAAATCACACCTTCGCAGGCGTGGGCATGATCGACAGCTTCGTGAAGAATGTCTGCGGCTGTGTCGGTGACTGGACGATGGCAGGCTATGCCAAGACCGCGATCACGCAGATCAGGGAGAAGGTCGGTGACGGCAAGGTGCTGCTGGCACTGTCCGGCGGTGTGGACAGCTCGGTTGCGGCAGCACTGCTGGCAAAGGCAGTGGGCGAGCAGCTGACCTGCATCTTTGTTGACCACGGCTTCATGCGCAAGAATGAGGGCGATGAGGTCGAGGCAGCGTTCAAGGATTCCGGCATGAAGTTCATCCGTGTGAATGCCAAGGAGCAGTTCATGGCGAAGCTGCGCGGTGTATCCGATCCGGAGACCAAGCGCAAGACCATCGGTGAGGAGTTCATCCGCGTGTTCGAGCAGGAGGCAAAGAAGATCGGCAAGGTCGATTTCCTCGTGCAGGGCACGATCTACCCGGACGTGATTGAGAGCGGTCTGGGTGACGCAGCAGTCATCAAGAGCCATCACAATGTCGGCGGTCTGCCGGATTTCGTCGATTTCAAGGAGATCATCGAGCCGCTGCGGATGCTGTTCAAGGACGAGGTGCGCAAGCTGGGTATTGAGCTGGGTCTGAGTCCGGTTCTCGTGTGGAGACAGCCGTTCCCGGGACCGGGTCTGGCGATCCGCATCATCGGTGACATCACGGACGAGAAGCTGGAGATTCTCCAGGATGCCGACTGGATTTTCCGCGAGGAGATCGCCAAGGCAGGGCTTGACCGTGAGATCAACCAGTATTTTGCAGTGCTGACGAATATGCGCTCTGTCGGCGTTATGGGCGATGCCCGGACGTATGATTACACCGTGGCACTCCGCGCTGTAACGACAAGCGACTTCATGACCGCAGACTTTGCCCAGATCCCGTATGAGGTGCTGGCAGTCGCTGCATCCCGTATCGTGGGCGAGGTCAAGAACGTCAACCGTATTGTGTACGACGTGACCACCAAGCCGCCGGCTACGATTGAGTGGGAGTGATAGCCAAGCACTCTGAAACGGCTTGAAAGCGTGCTTTTTGCCACTTGGCTGATAACATTGGCAACGTTTTGGCAACATAATACGAATTATTCGATAAGAAGAGCGAACGGTTTTATTGGTAAGCCGGTTCGCTCTTTTTTACTTTTTTCAGGATTCATTTGTGATCATCCGAAAGAAGTGGATAGTATTCATCGTGCTTTATCTAACACAGAACAAATCATAATAAAAAATATTCGCAAATAGTGTGCTGCATTTGATACACTTATACAATTCGCTATTGACACAAGCATAAATCAGTGCTATAATATATGCAAATCCACAAAACGATAGGAGGAAGTTGAACTTGATTGCACATATTCGTGAAACAGATGGACAAGAACAGACTGTGAAGGCGCACTGTCAAGGCACCGCGGCACTCTGTTCCGCGTATGCGTCCCCTGTTGGTGCGGCGTGTATCGCGAAGCTGCAAGGCATACTCCACGATGCCGGAAAACTGACAGAAGCGTTCCAGTCCTATATCCGGCAGGAATCTGACGCGCGGCGCGGAGAGATCGACCACAGCTATGCGGGAGCAAAATATCTCTGCGAACTTGCTGAGCGGACGGATCCGGCAGTATATGGGGAAGTTTCCCGTCTGATCGCGCACACGATCCTGTCCCATCATGGCATCCATGACTGGCTGGACAGTGACGATGAGGATTATATGGCAAAACGTCTGCAAAATGCGGATGGATTTACAGAAGTTACAGCTCATTTGCATGAGATCGCATCAGATGCAGAATTGCTGACGCTTCTAGAACAGGCAGCACAGGAATACAGTTCACTTCTATCAACATTGAAAGATTTGGCAAGACAAACAAGTGATGAAAAACAAATCAAAATCAAATGCCTTTCCTTCTATCTGGGAATGCTGGAGCGCTTCCTGCAATCCTGTCTGATCGATGCCGACCGTACCGATACTGCGGATTTCATGTCGGACAGCAGTACCGAAAACACCTATGATACGAAGGCGCTTTGGAATACGATGTCTGACAGGATGCAGGCAAAATGCGACAGGTTCGCAGAACGGACGGATCCCATTTCCGTGCAGCGATGCAGCATTTCAGACCGCTGTGCGGCATTTGCAAAGCATCCTGTAAAATGCTGCCGTCTCATCGTGCCGACCGGCGGCGGAAAAACGCTTTCCTCTCTGCGGTTTGCTATCGAATATTGTAAGAAATATGGGAAACAGAAGATCCTCTACACAGCACCGTTCATGTCGATTCTGGAGCAGAACAGTGATGAGATCCGTGGGATTGCCGGTGATGAGAATTTCACAGAGCATCATTCCAATCTGCTTGCCGAGATC
>ONEQ01000134.1:6501-7884 GCA_900316885.1 uncultured Eubacteriales bacterium
AGCTACGCACGGAAAAGTGGGATGCTCCGGTGATCGCCACGACGATGGTTCAGCTTCTGAATACGCTGTTCTCTGGCAAGAGCAGCTGCGTCCGCCGGATGCACCGGCTTTCCGATGCGGTCATCATCATAGACGAGGTGCAGTCGATACCGCTCAAATGCGTGCATCTGTTTAACCTGGCGGTCAATTTCCTGACGCATATCTGCGGCGCGGTGGTGGTGCTCTGTTCGGCTACACAGCCAACAATGGAGCAGACGGACTACCCGCTGCTGCTGGATGCGGACAGCAGCATGACGGGCGACACGGCGGAGGATTTTGCGGCATTTCACCGGACAGATGTGATCTCGTCGGTCACGCCGTATGGATTCACCTATGAAGAAGCGGCTGATCTCAGCGCGGAGAAATTTGCGGAAAGCGGGAACCTTCTTCTGATCGTCAATACCAAGGCAGCCGCAAAGACACTCTTTCATTGTATGCAGGAGCGCTGTCCGGATGCGATGGTCATGCACCTGAGCACGAATCTATGTCCGGCTCACCGGCGTGAGAAGATCGCTGCGATGCGTGCTGCGCTGAAAGCCGGTCAGCCGCTGATCTGCGTGACGACACAGCTCATTGAAGCAGGCGTGGATATCTCGTTCCGCTGTGTGGTGCGATCCCTTGCGGGTCTGGACAATGCGGCACAGGCTGCCGGACGCTGCAACCGTAACGGCGAATCCCAAACGCCCTGTCCGGTGTATCTTATCAAGCTGAAAGAGGAAAATGTCAGCCGTCTGGAGGGTGTGCAGGCAGCACAGCGAATCACACAAAGTGTTCTGGATCATGAGGGACTCACGGATTATTTGTCCTATGAGGTGCAGAGCAAGTATTTTGAATTGTTGTATCATGACGAACAGCAAAAGCTGTCATATCCTAATCCGACAGAACCAAAAGAACCAATGCTGACATTACTGGAATTGTTATCGCTCAATCGTTATTACATATCTGATATGCCAAAAGAAATGAAACGAAAATTGCAGTTTTCTGCGCAAGCATTCAAAACAGCAGGCATTTTGTTTGAGGTCATTGACAGCAGGACGCAGGACATCCTTGTTCCGTTCAACGATGATGCAAAACAACTGATAGACGAACTGGACGGAGATCTGTCGCCGGAACAATGCCGGGAGCATCTCCGACGGGCACAGAAATACACTGTCAGTATTTATAACCTCAGAAAATTAGATGAGATCGGCGCAGTACGGAAGCTGTTGTCCGGTGTCATTGCACTGGAACCGCGTTTTTATGATGCGGACTGCGGCATTGTCACGGAGGGCGCGGAGCAGGAAGTGCTGATATTCTAAAAAAGATGCCGCATGGTGAAAACCATGCGGCGAGCACAAAACATAG
>ONEQ01000151.1 GCA_900316885.1 uncultured Eubacteriales bacterium
GGTCGCCCTCCCGCGCTCCTTGCACCAGAGCATCAAAATCTTCTTTTTTCATAAGAACCTCCATCAAAAATATTAGATGCCCGAAGTATTCTCCGGGCATCCAGATTGCCATTTGTGTCAACGAATATTTGCAGGTGGGATCATGCTGTCATCATCGTCCCGGCGCTCATACGGTTTCACATCATCCGTGTCACCGGTACCGAATTCCGCGATGTGTTCTGCCTTTTCCGCATCCGTTTCAATGATCGGATCAGCGTCCTCCTCCGGATCCAGAATGTCGTCCTCCTGCTTGGAAAGCCCGCACAGCCGCTTCTCCAGCAGTGCCAGTTCCTCGATCTTGTCATGCAGCTCTGTTTCATGGGAGAATGTCTTGTCCAGACGCTCCTGCGCCTGAACCAGATTCATTTCCTTTGCAGAAATATCTGCTTCCAAATCGGCAGTCGTTTTTGCAAAGCCTTTCTCGATGAAATTAGAAATGCGCTGTACATTGTCCTGCTTGTCGGTATCGCCCGCAGCGCAGGAATAATGATGCTCGCCCTTGAATGTGAACCGCGGTTCGTCAGCAACAATCTCCACAGAAATCTTAAACCCGCCGACCGTTACTGGCTGGAGCGGGGCGTGCGGATTTTTCTGCTTGGCATGAACCATTTGCAGCAATAGGCTGTTCATGAGCTTGCGATCCGCCATCACTCTGCCGTCCGCAGTGTGGATAATGACGCTTTCAATTTTTGCTGCCGTCTGTACATCCTTCTGCACATGAGCAAGCATTTCCTTTTTCTCAGAAATGAGCTTCGGCAGCGTCTCCGTTTTCATGCGAGCCACACCTGTTTCGCGCCGGAACTCATTTTCCAGCATCTGCAATTCTGCAATCTCATTCGATAATTCGATGCGTCTGCGGAAGTCAGGATTGCCCTCTGCCGCCGCCTGAATCTCACCAAACGTCAGCACCTTTTCGTCGCAATCCTCGGACACACGAGCAGGGCATTTATCGTCCAGAAGCTGTGCAATGAACCTTGCTTTGTCCGTGACCGTCTGGTATAAATAGCTGTCCAGCGTTCCCTTGGTAACGTAATTAAATATCGAAACTTCGGCATTTTTATTACCTTGTCGCAAAATCCTACCTTCGCGCTGTTCAAAGTCGCTTGGCTTCCACGGTACATCCACATGGTGTAATGCAACAAGATTCTGCTGAATATTTGCACCCGTGCCGAGCGTTCCAGTCGATGCGATAACAACCCTGTACTTGGATTCGTTGATGTCCCGAAAGATCTCCTCGCGGTTCTTGGCATCGGATTTAGGCGCAAAAATGATCTCATTTTCCGGGATACCCTTTGCCATCAATTCTTGTTTCATGTACTCGTAGACGGAAAAATTACCGTTATCCGAATTGACCGCAATATCCGAAAAGATGATCTGTACGCCCCGTGTTTCCGCTGTCTGCTGATAAATCTCCACGACATTTTCCACGCACTTATCGACTTTTCCGTCCTTACTGTCGGTGAAATCATAGGGGACTTCTTTTCCGTTTTTCCTGTATAATGCCTCGATCGCCTGATTGCCCAGACCGATGAGCCGTGCTTCACCAGTGATCTTCAAAAGATTATCTGTACGCGGATCGACCACGCCTGCGGCGATCGCCGCGGCTCGTTCCGCAAGCTCCTTGACATAGGCTTTTTGCTCCGGGGATGCCGGCACTGACACGATCTGCGGTTTCCCTCCTTTCAGTTCCGGGCGCGGCAAATGCAGCTTTTCCGCTGACTGCACATCCGCAAATTCCTTGTACATCGCCATAAGTTCCGGTAGGTTTGCAAATGTCGCAAAGCAAGTTCGCAGTTTCAGCTTTCCGTCCGCTGCCTGCTGGTTTTTCATGACCACATTTCCGAACGTCGCCGCCCAATCGTCAAAGCGTTCCACGCCCGCTGCTTTCAGCAGATCAGGGCGCAAATACCGCGTCATCACGTACAATTCCGTCATAGAGTTCGAGACAGGTGTGCCGGTACAAAGAAGCAAATGCCCCTGTCCCATCTGTTCGTTGAAGTAGTCCGTTTTCATCTGCATATCTTCCGCACGTCCTGACGGGCGGGTCGTCACGCCTGCCACATTCGTCATTTTTGTCGTAACAAAGCCGTTTTTGTAGGCGTGGGCTTCATCGACGCACAAAAAATCAAAGCCAAGCTGCTCAAATTCCAATAAATCGTCCTTTCCTTTACCCTTGGACTTCGGTTCCAGCAGCTTTGCAAGCCGCGCTTCCATCTGCTTTTTGGCACGTTCGATCTGTTTGATCGTGTAATCTCGCTTTCCGCCAATCTCAGCACGTTTAGCACTGATGATATCCGTCAGCTGGTCAATTTCCTGACGCATGAATTTCTCACGGTATGCCTTGGACATGGGGATTTTCTCAAACTGCTCCTGTGACATAATAACCGCATCGTAAGCTCCGGTTGCAACACGAGCCGTGAACAGTTTCCGCTTTGCTTCAGTAGACAAGTCATCATTTGTGACAGTCAGCAACCGCGCATCCGGGTACAGTCTGCGCCATTCATTTGCAACCTGTTCCGTCAGCGGTTTTGGCACAACCACGCACGCCTTGTTGATCAGACCAAGCTCCTTTTTCTTCATAATTGTCGTGAACATAACCGCAGATTTTCCCGCGCCTACCACATGCGCTGCCAGTGTATTGCCGCCGTAGATTGCTCGCGCAACACAGTTTTTCTGATGAGGACGAAGTGTGAAATCGCTTGCCATGCCGGGAAATGTCAGATTGGAACCATCATATTCACGCCCCACAAGACTATTGAAGATATCGTTATACCGACGCTCATATTTTGCCTTGCGGTTCGGATCATCAAATATCCATTTCTTAAATTCTTCCTTGATCTGATTTGCTTTATCTATCGCAATTTTTGACGCTTTCACGTCTGTTCTTGTTACCGTTTTTCCCGGATCATTCGGGCTTGGCATTTCCTTTAGAACCGTGATTCTCCGTTGATTCAGGATCTTCTTCGCCAGCTCGTACATGGTGTAATCATTCGTGCCAAAAGTGGCAAGTTCGTTCTGGTTCAGATCCTTGCGGCTGCCGGCGTTCATAATATCAAACTCGCCCGTGATTGGCGAATACGTCACCTTGCAGCGCTGGTCATACTCCCTGCGCCCTGCCAGATGCGAGAGAAAAGCTGTGTAATCATCCGGGTCGATCCATGCACAGCCCATGCGGACCGAGATCTCCTCGGCGCGGATGTCCTCCGGAATGACCGTCTGCAATGCATCCACATTCCGCAGAAAATCGGGCTGTTTCTGCGCCGCGTTCTGTGCCATTGTGAGCTTTCGGCGCACATTACCGGACAGGTAATCCGCGCGTTCCACGACACCGGAAAATGCCTTGCCGGGGATGTTCTGCTCCGGGTCAATGAAAATATGCCCCTTGTCCAGAAGTTCCTTGCAGACAGCATCCGGCTCCTGATCGAGCAATGTTGCCATGTACGCAATGTCGGGCTTTCCGCGCTTATCCAGAGAGATTTGCAGCGCTTCTTCCGCTGTCTGGACGGACGTGATCTCGATCGTCGGATTGACCGTCCGGCGGTAGAAAATATCCGCCTTATCAAGTTTTCCTGTTTCCTGATTCAGCGATTCCAGCGAGCAAATGATCGGGAAATCCGCATCGTTGGAGAACAGTTTCCGGGTGTCCTTGGTGTTGATGTTGCCATAGTTCTTAATATAGGAATCGTATTTGTCATTCAATTCCTGCCGGATTTTCAGCAATTCCGCATCCGACAACGCCGTTTTCTGCATATCCAGAAGCTGGCGTGTCACGTCCCGCAGATCGCACAGGGCTTCATACTGCTGATACTGCTGCGCCGTTGTTTTTATCTCCTTCATGTCGCAGCCCATGCGGAAATATACCTTATTATCCTTGAGCTGATAGGTGTAATTTTTGCCCCATGGTTCAATCTGTCCCTGACGTTCCCGGATAGCCTTTTCACGGCGTTGCACCGTGATTTTCGCGTTCAACTGATTGACTGCATTATCAAGCTGCTGCTTCAGATCAGCACCCTCGATCGGCGCACAGGTCAGCATATTGAAATGCGATGTCTGCTCCATTTTTCCGAGAATCATCTGCGGATTCTGCACGAAATACGAGTTGATTTTCAGCCCGTCCTCGTTTGGAATGGTATAGCACCAGTCCGGCTTTGGGTCATGTGCCTGCAACGGTTCTTCCCGTTTTTTCAGGAAAATGATGTCCGAGGATGCTTTCGTTCCGGCATCTGCAAATGCATTATTCGGCAGCCGGATTGCGCCGATCAGGTCGGCACGTTCTGCCAGATATTCACGGATCTTCGGATTCGCCTTATCCATTGTGCCGGTTGACGTGATGAACGCCACAACGCCGCCGGGAGCGACCTTATCCAGCGCACGGCGGAAAAACGCATCGTGGATGCGCCAATCCTGTACATAGTCCGGATCGTTCAGATTGTAGTCCCCGAACGGCACGTTGCCGATCGCCAGATCAAAGGAATTATTCTGCAACTCCGCGTGTTCAAAGCCACTGTGCATGATCTGCACATTGTCCTTTTCCTGCGTCAGATAATGCGCCAGACGTGCCGTAACACTGTCCAGTTCGATGCCGACCACGCCCGCCTGACCAATGCTTGCAGGCATCCGGGCGATGAAATTCCCAGTACCGCAAGACGGCTCCAAAATGCGGGAATCGCGCGGTAAATCCATGTTCTGGATCGCCTTGTACATTGCGTCAATAATCGTCTGCGACGTATAATGCGAATTGAGCGTGCTTGCCCGCGCTGCGTCATATTCCTCCGGCGTCAGCAGTTCTTTCAGGCGGTCACGCGCATAGTCATACTGCTTGTAATTCTCATCAAACACCTGCGGCAGACCTCCCCAGCCACAATACTGGCGCAGACGCGCTTCCGATGCTTCGCGGGAATTGTACTGATTACTCCGCTTATCATACAGATCCCAGCCATGTTCCACGGCTTCTTCCAGACGTTTCAGCTCGCGGATCGCAGCCAGATTGTTGCTGACGCGATTAGACGGACTGTCCGCGTAAAAGATTTCTGGCAGATCGTTCCGCACCTTTGGCAGCGGAGATGTACCGCCGTGGCGCTGCAAAATCGCCTGTCTTGCGTTGATTTCTTCAAATTTGTCACCGCGCTCCTTGACTTCATTTTCCAGATTGGAGAGCGATTTTTCAAGATGATCCGCCGTCATTGGCTTGCCATAATCATACACATACAGCGAACCGATCGGGTGAATCTCACCGTCTGCCATGACCTCGCCGAGCTTCCAGCCGCGCCCTTCATGCTCCACTTGCAGCATACCCAGACCATGCTTTTCCGAGAATTTGTTCAGAATTTCACGCAGTTCGGGGGTATTGTCCGCGGCTACACTGTTGTCAGGCGTATCATCCATAACTGGTTCCTCCTGTGCCTGATTCAGCTCGACACGGTTGCCGTTCTTGTCATCGTAAATTGTCAGTTCACGCCCTGCAACAACGGCATTTTTCAGGTTCTGCATGAAGTTTTCTTCCAGCGCCGCGCGGAGTTTCCGGTCCACATTTCCATGCTCATCCTCAACACGTTCATAGACTGTCCCGACCGGCGGCACACCATCCTGCTGGTACTCCAGCATGTCCACACGTTTATTTTCATGATCGAGCCGGAACACGAAATCCGGATCATGCATCAGATCGCCGTTCTGGATGTAGAACGTCATGAAGCTGTAGGTGTTGTCGCCCAGATGCTCCACGGACAGCGGCTCCCAGCCGGATTCATCGTCTTTTGTGCCATATCGCTCATAGGTGTGCTCACCGCTTGCAATATCCGGGAACTGCTCTGTAAATTGCTTGTACAACAGCTCTGCACGGGTTGGCTTTTTCTTCTTTTGTTTAGCCTGATTCATTGCTTTTTCCAGTGCATCCCGGAAGTCCTTGACCTGATCGGGAGCAACTGCAAATTCCATCATGCCGTCACGCACTTCTGTCTGATACGGGATATTGTCAGGCATGAACGGCTTCATTGCGTCGAATTTTTCTTCCGGAA
>ONEQ01000154.1 GCA_900316885.1 uncultured Eubacteriales bacterium
AATACTTCATCAGAAAAAGATCGGTCATACGGGCACGCTCGATCCGGATGCGGAGGGCGTGCTTTTGGTGTGTCTCGGAAATGCCACGAAGCTTGTGGAGCAGCTTGCAGAGACAGACACGCTCCTCCACATCCAGCGAAACCTCACAGGACATCTGCTCCGGTACAGACAGGGCGCGCTCACGCAGGGCAAGTCCGGCATCCGTGACCGTGACATTCAGAATCCGTTCGTCAGCGGTATCCCGCCGGCGGTCAAGCAGTCCCTTCTGCTCGAGCTTCTTGAGCACCGGCGTCAGCGTACCGGAATCCAGATACAGCTGCTGCCCCAGCTCCTTGACACTCAGTGTCCCATACTCCCATAGGACAAGCATTGCAATATACTGCGTGTAGGTCAGATCTAACTCGTCCAGAACAGGCTTGTACCGGCTGACGATCTCCCGCGCTGCCGCATACAGCGGAAAACACATCTGATTGCGGAGCAGCAGGGATTCGTAGCGCGGATCAACTGCATCAGGCATGGGTGGAAATAAAGTGCTCCATCGCAGCCTTCGGCTTGAAGCCGACAGACATATCCACGAGCTTACCGTTCTTGAACACGCCGACTGCCGGGATGCTCTGGATGCCGAATACCAGTGCCAGATCGCCATTGTCGTCTACGTCACATGAGAAAAACTCCACGTCATCCATCTCGTCGGACAGCTCATCGATGATCGGACCGAGCATCCGGCACGGACCGCACCATGTCGCATTGAAATCTACAACTGCAAACGGGGCGTTCCTGACAGCATCAAAATTGTTGTTCGTGATCTCTCGTACCATAGTGATTCCTCCTCTTATTTGCCTGCGTTTTGCAGGTAGCTGACTGCGGACAATGCAGCGACATTTCCCTGCCCTGCGGCTTTCACGTACTGATAGGGCTTGCCGGCAATGTCGCCGGCGGCGAATAATCCGGGGATATTGGTCTGCATTTGCAGATTGACGCGGATGTGCGGGCCGTCTGTCTCCACGCCGGGCACGAGTGTTTCCGGCATCACGGCATCGCGCAGAACGAAGATGCAGTCCGTCTTATGCTCTCCCTGATCCGTCCGCAGCGTTCCGGCTGTCTTGTCCCCTAAAATCTCCTGCGGTTTCTCGTGCAGGATCACAAGATTTTCGCTTTCCTTCGGAATGGCGCTGTTCATCGGGAAATAGAGTACCTTTCCGGCAATCTCTGCGAGAAATTCAGCTTCCTTTGATGCCTCTGCGCTGTAGCCGAGAACGGCAACCGTTTTGCCGGGATACAGCCTTGCATCACAGGTGGCGCAATAGCTCACGCCGCGTCCGAGATAGCGATCCTCACCCGGCAGGAGCTTTCCCTGCATCACGCCTGCTGCAACGATGACAGTCTTAGCTTCCAGCATTTCCTCACCGACCTGAAGCCCGAAATAATCACCCATGGCATATACCGCACCGACCTGCCCCTCCGTGACTGTGATGCCCATCGTATCGAGCTGTTCCCGGAGCTTCTGCGCAAAATCCGCACCTGTGATCTGCGTGAGACCAGGATAATTGTCAATCCGATGCGCTTTGGTAAGCTTGGGGCTGAGTGCCGCGCTGCCAAGGAGCAAGATGCTCTTGTTCCGGTTCTTCGCGGTCAGCGCTGCAGAAATGCCTGCCGGACCCGTTCCGATGATTGCAATATCATAACGTTCCATGGAATCACCTGCCTGTTTAATCAATTTATCAAAATTAGATTGTGTGCAATTCAATTTCTGCTTTTACTATATCACATTCTTCCCGGATTGTCAAGCAATTATTCGTGAATTTACAATTTATTCATAAATGCTTTGCACAGGCAAAGAAAACACTCTTACCAAATTCTTCTCGCACCACTTGCTTTTTCTGTGCATATATGGTATAATAGAAATGCTGTATGATTACACATCAGAAAGAGAGTATACACATGATTTATAATAATATTCTGGAGGCCATGGGTCATACGCCCATGATCCGTCTTAATCGCATGAACAAGCCTGGAAATGCACAGGTTCTCGTCAAATTTGAGGGGATGAACGTCGGCGGCTCCATCAAGACCCGAACTGCGTACAACATGATCGTCAATGCCGAAAAGCAGGGCAAAATCAAGCCGGATACGATCATCGTTGAGCCGACGTCGGGCAATCAGGGCATCGGGCTGGCAACCGTCGGTGCTGTGCGCGGCTATCAGGTCATCATCATCATGCCGGATTCCGTCAGCGAGGAGCGCCGCAAGCTCGTGGAGCATTACGGTGCGAAGGTCATCCTGATCCACGATGACGGCGATATCGGCAAATGCATCCAGAAATGTCTGGATACGTCACTGGAAATGGCGGCAAATGATCCGCGTGTGTTCGTTCCCCAGCAGTTCGAGAACAGGGACAACACCCGTGCGCACAAGTATTTCACGGCGCTTGAGATCCTTGAGCAGACCGCATGCAGCATCGACGGCTTCTGCTCCGGCATCGGCACGGGCGGCACGATCACCGGTATCGGCGAGACGCTGAAATCCCAGAACCCCGATATGGAGATCTGGGCGGTCGAGCCGGAGCATGCGGCGATCCTTGCCGGCGGCACCGTCGGAACCCATTTGCAGATGGGCATCGGTGACGGCATCATTCCGTCCATCCTGAACCGCGACATCTATGACCACATTCACATCGTCACCGACGAGGAGGCGATCCAGACCGCAAAGGATCTCGCAAGGCTGGAGGGCATCATGTGCGGTATTTCGTCCGGTACGAATGTCGCAGCGGCGCTCAAGCTCGCTGAAAAGCTCGGAGAGGGCAAGACAGTCGTTACCATTCTCCCGGATACGGCGGAGCGCTACTTCTCGACACCGCTTTTTGAATAAAACAAGAAAGCATCCCTGAACGGGATGCTTTCTTGTTTGCATTAGAAACTGAAGGATCTATGTGCGTAAATGACATCACCGAGCATCAGGTCGCGCTCTAACTGCACCGGTGTGGTGTCCTTGTCAATGACAACCAGCTCAATTCCCATAATGCGTGCAAAATCGCGAACAGTCTGCGTGCTGATATCATACGAGATTGTCGTGTGATGCGCACCGCCGGCGAGGATCCAGCATTTCAGACCGTCGAGGAAGGACGGCTCCGGCTTCCACATCGTGCGGGCTACCGGGAGATTCGGCATCGACTGGAAGGGCTTTTCTGCGGTGATATCCTGCGCGATCAGTCGGAGTCTGCCGCCGATATCGATCAGAGACAGCACCTTTGCCCTGCCTGCCTTGCCCTCAAAGACGATTCTCGCAGGATCCTCCCTGTTGCCGATACCCAGCGGATGCACCTCAATGCGCGGCTTGTCGGCTGCAATGCTTGGGCAAACCTCCAGCATATGAGCGCCGAGAATCAGCTCGTGCTTGTAATCGTAGTTGTAATCCTCCATAAAGGAAGTTGCACCGTCGGGATACATTGCCTTCAGGATCGCAGTCATGCCGGCTGTCTTCCAGTCACCCTCACCGCCGTAGCCGTAGCCCTTTGCCATGAGATGCTGGGTTGCCAGACCCGGGAGCTGGCGCATACCATGCAGATCCTGGAACGTGTTGGAGAAAGCCATGGCGCCCTCGCGGACGAGAATCTTCTCCATCGCGATCTCTTCGCGTGCCTGATAGCGGATCTCTGCCATGTCCTTTTCGTCAAAGGTGTAGAGCTTCGCATATTCTGCTACCAGTGCATCTATCTCGGACTCGGTGACAACATTCATTTCCTCAACCAGATCACCGACTGCCCAGGTATTCACCTGCCAGCCGAGCTTGATCTGTGCCTCGACCTTGTCGCCCTCGGTGACAGCTACCTCACGCATATTGTCGCCGAAACGGACGATCTTCAGGCTCTTGCTGAACTTTACGCCGACGCAGGCTCTCTGCCAGTCAGCGATCTGTGCCTGCACCTCGGGATCCTTCCAGTAGCCGACGACGACTGTTCTAGCGGAGCGCAGTCTGGCGCCGATGAAGCCGTGCTCGCGGTCGCCGTGCGCGGACTGGTGGAGGTTCATATAGTCCATGTCAATCGCGTTGTTCGGAATGGTATCATAGAACTGCGTATGCAGATGCAGCCACGGCTTCTGCAGGAGCGTCAGACCGTTGATCCACATCTTGGACGGGGAGAATGTGTGGCAGAATGTGATGATGCCCGCACACTCGTCGTCGTAATTTGCCTCCTTGACGATCTTCTCGATCTCGGATTCCGTCTTGACGGTCAGCTTGTATTCTACCGGGAACGGCAGCTTCAATCCTGCGACGATCTCCTTGGAATCCGCCTCGACCTGCTTGAGTGTCTCCTCACCGTATAAGAACTGTGAGCCAGTGATAAACCAGAATTTTGCCATAGTTATCAACCCTTTCTGCGTTAGATCTGCGCTGCCGCACGTTCTGCCGACAGCCCTGCCTTGTAGAGCTTCATGTATGCCTGCATGCCCTCAATATCTGCCTGCTCCGGCGATGCGGTTCTGCCGCTGCCGCCCTTGAATACGTCTGCATTGAGGAAATCCTGTAATGTCTGTGTCCGGTTGTCACGCGCCATATAGGATGCCAGAAGCGCAATCCCCCATGCTCCGCCCTCACCGGCGGATTCCATCAGCGTGATGTCCGCGCCGAGTGCGGCTGCCAGGATGCGCTGGCTTGGTACCGGGTTCTTGAACAGACCGCCATGCGCATAGATGCGGTCAAGCTTGACCTGCTCCTCAGTGAGGATATCCATGCCGAGCTTGAGCGTTGCCACGGTGGAGTATACCAGACTCCGCGCCAGATTCGAGATCGTGAACGCGGAATCGGGGCTGCGGAATACCAGCGGCTTGCCGGAATCCAGCCCTGTGACAGGCTCTCCGGCGTAATAATTATACGAGATCACCCCGCCGCAGTCGGGATCACCCTGCGCGGCAAGATCATAGATCAGGTCATAGAGCTGAGGTTTCGGAAGCTCATGACCGGATGCCGTCAGCAGTCCCCCGAACAGCTTCACCCATGCATCGAGGTCGGTTGTGCAGCTGTTGCAATGCACCATGGCGACCGGATCGCCGCAGGGGGTGGTCACGATATCGATCTCCCGGTGAACGGCTTTCAGGTTCTGCTCCAGCACGATCATCGAGAAAATTGAGGTGCCGGCAGAGACATTGCCCGTGCGCGGTGCGATGCTGTTTGTCGCTGCCATGCCGGTCTGGGCATCGCCCTCCGGCGGGCAGAACGGAATGCCTGCCGGAAATGTCCCGGTCGGGTCGAGGAGTCTCGCGCCCGCTTCGGTCAGCTTGCCGGCACATTCCCCGACGGGAACAATCTTCGGCAGGATCGCAGACAGCGGTTTCTCAAAACGAGTCTCGTCTGTCAGCGCATCGAATGCCGCCATCATTTGTGCATCGTAGGTCTTGGTTGCGGGATCAATCGGGAAAATACCCGATGCATCGCCAATACCGATCACCTTTTCCCCTGTCAGGAGGAAATGCACATAACCGGCAAGCGTCGTCAGAAAGCAGATCTGATCGATATGCGCCTCGTCATTCAGGATTGCCTGATAGAGATGCGCAATGCTCCAGCGCTGCGGAATATTGAACAGAAAGGCATTGGTCAGTCTGGAAGCAGCATCCTCAGTCATGGTATTACGCCATGTACGGAACGGGACGAGCTGCTCGCCGTTCTTGTCAAATACCAGGTAGCCGTGCATCATGGCGGAAACGCCGAATCCCGCTGTCGTCGTGAGCTTTACCCCGAACTCACGCTCGACATTCTGCATCAGATCTGCAAAGCAGTCGCGCATCCCTTCATGTACTTC
>ONEQ01000287.1 GCA_900316885.1 uncultured Eubacteriales bacterium
TTCATTTATCCTAATGTCCTTTTTCGCCTTGAGTGAAGCACTCGCTCAGGCTCCCATCAAAACAACTTTCGTGAGCGGTTCCGGTCGTGGCGGCCAGGAAGGTCCGGCCATGATTTGCGACAACCAGCTCTCCACGAAATGGTGCATCGACTTCCCCCGCCTGATGCCCTACTCGATTGTCCTCGATGCAGGACAGCAGACAGGCGTCGTAGAGTACGGACTCGTAACGGGTGACGACACGAATGCCTATCCCGAACGCAATCCCGTAACATGGAAAGTAAGCGGAAGCAACGACAAGGAAAACTGGACGACCATCGACGACCAGAAGAACAACCGCAGCCTCCCAGCTGAAGGTCTGCAGGAATATCGCTTCAAGCCCACAGCCGCAGGAGCCAAAGAGAAGTTCCGTTACTTCCGGTTCGAGTTCTTCAGGATGGCTGGAGGAACACGCATCCAGCTCAGCGAAATCTATCTGTACGACAAGGTTCAAATGCCCGTGAAAGCTACTTTCGTGAGCGGTTCAGGCCGCGACGGCAAGGAGGGAGCGGCAAAGGCTGCAGACGGATGGATCTTCACGAAGTGGTGCATCGACGAACCTCGCCAGATGCCCTACTCCATCACCCTCGATGCAGGCGAACAGACGCCCATCAACGAGTACCGATTCCTGATGGAAAGTGTTGCAGCGCTCAATCAGAATGCCAAGGACAATGAGGATCCCGATGCCTGCTATCCCGCTTCACACCGACCGGAGGGCAGGATCTGCCGTTCACTTGCGGATGTCGGGTATGACCTGGAATATGGCTGGTCGGAGGAAATGGAGCGCCATTTTGAGAAGAACGCCGAATGCGATCCGCTTTACGATATCCTGGAGCCCTACGATGAGGATGATGAGGAACAGGATGAGCCCTTTGAGGATCATGAGGTGGAAGACGATGATGAATTCTACGAATCTGAATGATTTCCGGGGACTTCTGAACAAGGCAATGGACGGCAGGAGCCGGAAGGTGTTCGCCCATCAGGCACGGCTGGCACCGGAGCTGCTCCGTAACCTGCTGGAGGAGCCGGCGCTGTGCCCCCCTCCGGTAGGAACACTCCAGAAGATTGCAGATACCTCGGAAGGCAGGGTCACCATGCAGGAGCTGCGGCTTGCCTGCGGATTGGACGGAGAAGCGGCATTTGAGCAGTTTGTCAGAGAGCTTGACACGCTGCTGGACGATGTCCGGATCAGCGATGCCATTGTGTCGTCGCTGGATCAGTATGTGACCCGGCTGTCTGCCGCGCACGACATCTGTATCACGACCGACGAGCCGGTTCGTGTGCATGACAGTGACAGGGATTACGGCGAATATGCGCTGCTGCTGCATCTGGTATCCACCGACTGCCTGCACATTACAAATGAAGCCGATGCTGTCCTGTTCTTTTTCCGGACCGTCACCGGGCAATATGTGATTCGGAGGATCACCGCGGCTGTGGAAAAGGCAGCCGAATACGGTGGTGCGACTGCCGGTTGGATCCTGCGGCAGAGAAGGGCAGGGAAGCCCTGTCCCGGCAGTATTCTGCGCTATGCGGAGGGTGAAAACCCGATTGAACGGGAGCAGGAGGTATTCTCGATCCTGCCGGAGCTGATACTGGAGAAGCCGGGCGTCAAGCGGCATATTTCCGGCATCGGGTTTTACATCGGAAAGAATCTGCCGGAGTATGTGTTCCGTGACTTTTTTCGGAAGCACAGAAAGACGTTCTGCTCCAATTCCTACGAGCTGAAGCTCTGCTTCGACTATCTGAACGGAAATGCGGATCGTACCGAAGCATTTGCGCGGTATGCCGATGCGGATACGCCCGATCCGTCGGGATGGCTGCGCGCTGTGACAAGCATCATCCAGCGTGAAACCGGTGTGCATTTGCAGTACCGGAGTGATGTGCCGTATCGTTACCTGAACCGCAGGACTGCGGACTGCATTTTCTGGGAGAATGACTATCTCAGTGTTCTGGGAGAGGACGGTGCGGTGTATACCGTCTGGGATATCATCGGTCTGCTTGACCGCTATGCAGTCGAGCTGCGCGGTTACGTCACAAGCTGCGAATTCAATCTGACGGAATCCGTCTGAATACGACATCAAAGGAGACATCTATGAGTTACTTTACACTGAAAAACGGGATGAAGCTGTATTACGAAATGAGCGGCAGCGGGAGCACGGTCGTCATGATGCACGGCTGGTCTGCAAATCATGAGATCTATTCCGAGCCGGCAGCGATTCTGAGTAAATCCGCCCGCTGCATCATCTACGATCACCGCGGACACGGCGGCAGCAAGGCGGCAAATGCGGAAGCGCCGACGATGGAAACGCTTGCCGATGATCTGCAGGAGCTGATCGAGGGGCTGGGACTTTCCGACATCACACTGGTCGGCTGGTCGATGGGTGCCTGTGCGGCAATGAATTACGTTCGGAAGTATGGCTGCTCCGCACTCCGGCAGGTTGTGCTCTGTGATATGAGCCCGCGGCTCCTGAATGACGAGGAGTGGAAGATGGGGCTGTATCAGGGACATTACACCAAGGAGGACATGGAG
>ONEQ01000156.1 GCA_900316885.1 uncultured Eubacteriales bacterium
ATAGTCACGGCTGCAATATTCAGCCATGCCCAACATATAAAGGCATTCCTGAGCGTCGCGGCTGCCCTTTTCCGGAACGATAAGATCCTGGAGAAGCGTCGTGGCACGGGTATACTTGCCCTCGGCAAAGCACTCCTTGGCGTATTCGTACTTATAGCGATAGTCGGATGACTTATACACTCGGTTGAACTCTTGCGCACAACTGGTGAACAACAAGACGAAACCTAATGTAAGGAGACACGTTTTCTTCATATCTACACTTTTGAACTGCAAATTTACATATAAATATTTTATTCACAAAGTCATAGAACATTTTTTAGCATAAAATGTACGTGCAATGCTATAAAAGTCGTATATTTGCACTTATGAACTTCCAACTTACTTCAAAATACAAGCCAACCGGCGATCAGCCACAGGCAATACGCCAACTCACAGAGGGCATCGAGGCCGGAGACCCTGCGCAGGTATTGCTCGGTGTCACCGGATCGGGCAAGACGTTTACCGTGGCCAACGTCATCGCCAATGTCAACAAGCCGACGCTCGTGCTCGCGCACAACAAGATCCTCGCGGCACAGCTCTGCTCGGAGTTCAAGGCGTTTTTCCCCGAAAATGCGGTGGAATACTTCGTCAGCTACTACGACTACTACCAGCCGGAGGCATATGTCCCCAGCACGGACAGCTATATCGAGAAGGATTCCTCGATCAACGACGAGATCGACAAGCTCCGCCATTCCGCCACGACCGCCCTCGCTGAACGGAAGGACGTCATTATTGTGGCATCGGTGTCCTGCATCTACTCCCTCGGTTCGCCGGAGGAGTACCGCAACAATACCGTTTCCGTGCGTGTCGGCATGGAAAAGCCGATCTCCCAGCTTGCCGCAGAGCTGGTGAATATCCGGTACGAGCGCAATGACATCGACTTTTCGCGAAACAAGTTCCGTGTGCGCGGGGACGTGATGGAGATCTTCCCCGCAAATTCCACAGACACGGCAATCCGTGTGGAATTCTTCGGTGACGAGATCGAGCGTATCTGTGAGGTGGACGTCCTCACCGGCAAGGTGAAGGCGGTGCTCCAGTATGACATGATCTTCCCCGCATCGCACTATGTGGTCGGCGGCGAGAAGATGGAGGGCGCCATCGCGGAGATCGAGGAGGAGCTTGCAGAGCGCGTGGCATGGTTCACGGAGAACCATAAGCTCATCGAGGCACAGCGCATCTCCCAGCGCACGCGCTACGACATTGAGATGCTCCGCGAGATCGGCTTCTGCTCGGGCATTGAAAACTACTCGCGGATCCTCGCCCGCCGCGCACCGGGGAGCGTGCCGTTCACGCTGCTCGATCACTTCCCGGAGGATTTCCTGCTGATCGTGGACGAGAGCCATGTCACCATCCCGCAGGTGCGTGCGATGAGCGCCGGCGACCGGGCCAGAAAACAGACGCTCGTCGATTACGGCTTCCGTCTGCCGAGCGCATTCGACAACCGTCCGCTGCGCTTCGAGGAATTTGAGAGCCACATCCGGCAGGCGATCTTTGTCTCCGCGACACCCGGCGATTATGAGCGCGACCATTCGAGCGATATTGTCGAGCAGGTGATCCGCCCGACGGGTCTGGTGGATCCCGAGATCATCGTCAAGCCGATCGACGGTCAGATGGACGATCTGCTGTCCGAGATCCACCTCCGCGTGGAGAAAAACGAGCGCGTGCTCGTCACGACCCTGACCAAGAAAATGGCGGAGAACCTGACGGCGTTCTTAGAGCAGATGGGCTGCCGCGTGCGGTATCTGCACCACGACATCGATACCATCGAGCGCATGGAGATCATCCGCGACCTGCGTCTGGGCGAATTTGACGTGCTGGTCGGCATCAACCTCCTGCGTGAGGGTCTGGATATTCCGGAGGTTTCGCTGGTAGCAATTCTGGACGCCGACAAGGAGGGCTTCCTCCGGTCGGAGACCTCGATGGTGCAGACGATCGGACGTGCGGCACGAAATGCGCACGGTCAGGTCATCATGTACGCGGACACCGTGACCGGCTCGATGGAACGCGCCATCCGCGAAACGGAGCGCCGCCGCGCCATTCAGATGGCGTATAATGAGGAACACGGCATCGTGCCGAAAACGATCATCAAGGACGTTCACGAGGTCATTGAGATCTCGAAGAAGGAGGATGTCGAGGCAAAGACGGCGAAGAAGAAGCTCTCGAACAAGGAACGCCTGGAGCTGATCGAGAGCCTGACCGCACAGATGAAGGAAGCGGCGAAACTGCTTGAATTCGAGCACGCGGCATTCCTGCGCGACGAGATCAAGAAGCTGAAAGGGGAATAGGCGCATGGACGGCGAAAAGCGGTTTCAGGAAGCACTGGACGAGCTGGACGAGCCTGCCCCGGAAGCGGAGATCCCCCGGAGATCGGTCAAAAAGCGCTGGTTCATTGTTCTCGCCGTTCTGATCCTGGTGTTTGTGCTCGGCTGGTGGCTGATCGGTGAAATGCTTGGCTACACGACCTATTCCCGGATGCAGACCAAATGCGCCAATGCCCACACCTTTGCCAATGTCTGCATGGAATATGAGAAGGACGGTAATACCTTGCAATCCGGTATCTGGCACATCCAGCCGGGGAAGAGTGGATTTGAAGATTACGTCCTTCGCCTGTACAGCAGCAGCGAAGGTGAGTGGTACGGTCTGGTGCTTGACAAGGATGGGAAGATCGAATACGCACTCAATTCCGAGGTGGAGATCCCAAGCGAATATCTTACGCATCCGCCGGATTATGAGGAGCAGATGGCGCTGCTGGACAGCCATTTTGCATTCCGGCGCAAAAAAGCCGTTGCCGTCTGGTACACGGACGATTCCAGAAATACAATGAGAGATTAGGGGGGACACGCATGGCAGACGAGAAACTCCTCGGAGCGATTAACGAGGTGTATGAAAAAGAGCATAAAAAATTCCTGATGCGCATCCGGATTGCTGTGATCGTGCTCCTTCTGGCAATATTCGGGGCATGGCTCGGCAATGGGCTGTATCTGCACAGCAGGACGGAGCAGCGCATGCAGGCGATGATCGGGCGGGCGCACACCGCTGCCATGCTCACGGCACAGTGGCAGGAGCGCGGCAGGGAGCTCGAAAGCGGCACCTATCAGGTAAAGGAAAAGACCACGCCCTTCGGGGAAAACCTGGTGTATTATTTTTCCGAGCGCAAGGGGGATTGGTTCGGGCTGTCATTTGATGAGGACGGCGTGCTCCAATATGTCCTGTACTCGCGCAAGGAGATCCCGGAGGAATACCTCGATACACCGCCGGATTTTGATAAGCAGTACAAGCTGCTCGGCAGTTTGTTCGGATTTCAGAGAAAAAAAGCCATAGCAGTCTGGGCACCGGAGGAACCCACCGGGGCGGAGGATGCCACCGAAGCAGAGGAAACCACCGGGACGGAGGAAGCATCCGGTACGGAGGAGACATGACGGCAGGAAAACGGCGGATTTTTGCCGGCGTAGCGGCAGTACTGCTCGCTTTTGTCCTGTGTGACTGGCTGCACCTGCGGTATCATGCCAAGGGTCGTTATAGCAGGCTGAGCGCTGCTGCCAAAACGGTCGGTCTGGCTGCGGAGGAATGGCTCTCCGAGGGGCATTCGCCGGCGGAGCTGGCAGGGGAGCACTGTGTTGCGGAGCAGGATGCCTTCGGCGCGTATCTGAACGGGCTGGAAAGCCCGTATCTCCGGGAGAACGACCATTATGCCGTTGTCTGCGGTGCGGACGGACAGGTGCGGTATGTGCTGTACAGTTTCAGCCGCATTGCGGACAGCGATCCGGAACGCCCGCCTGTCACAGACATGTTCACCTCGGTTCATACGCTGCAAATACCGTTGTTCTGGCGTTTTACCGTTGTATGTTACCCGTAAGCAGAAAAAGAGGATGTAGGTTATGCAAAGAAATGAAATCGTCATCAGGGGCGCTCGCGTCCACAATCTGAAAAACATCGACATTAATATCCCGCGGGACAGATTCGTCGTCATGACCGGACTGTCCGGCTCGGGCAAATCCTCCCTCGCGTTCGACACGATCTACGCGGACGGACAGCGCCGCTATGTGGAAAGTCTGTCCTCCTACGCGAGAATGTTCCTCGGGCAGATGGAAAAGCCCGACGTGGACAGCATCGAGGGACTGTCGCCCGCGATCTCCATCGACCAGAAAACCACCTCCAAGAACCCGCGCTCGACCGTGGGCACGGTCACGGAGATCTACGATTATCTGCGTCTGCTGTACGCGAGAATCGGCATCCCGCACTGCCCGGTGTGCGGACGCGAGATCTCCCAGCAGACCATTGACGAGATCGTCGATCAGATCATGGCGCTCCCGCCCGGAACCAAAATCCAGCTGCTTGCGCCGATCATCCGCGGCAAGAAGGGGCAGTATATCAAGGAGCTCGAGCGTGCGCGGAAGTCGGGCTATGTGCGTGTGCGCATCGACGGGATCGTGTACGATCTCTCCGAGGAGATCAAGCTTGAGAAGAATCTCAAGCACACCATCGAGATCGTCGTGGACCGCCTTGTCATCAAGGAGGGCATCGCGTCGCGCCTGACCGATTCCCTGGAAACCGTCTCCTCTCTGACCGGCGGCATCGTCCATGTGGACGTGATCGGCGGGGAAATGCTCGTATTTTCGCAGAATTATGCATGCCCGGAGCACAATATCAGCATGGAGGAGCTCACGCCGCGGCTGTTCTCTTTCAACAATCCCTACGGCGCCTGTGAAAAATGCACCGGTCTGGGCATTTTCCAGCGTGTTGACCCGGATGCCGTCCTCCCGAACCGGACGCTCTCCATCGCAGGCGGCGCGATCTGCGCCTCCGGCTGGAACCATCTGGAGGAGGGCTCCATCTCGATGATGTATTACAATGCGATTGCCGAAAAGTACGGTATTTCGCTGGATACGCCCGTCGAACAGCTTCCGGAGAAGGTCGTGGACGTGTTCCTCTACGGCACGGGCGGCGAAAAGCTGGAGCTGCACCGCAGCCCGTCTCTGGGCGGCGGCGTGTACTATGCGCCGTTCGAGGGCGTTGTCAACAATCTGGAGCGCCGCTACCGTGAGACGACATCCGTCTATTCCCGCGCCGACATCGAGGGCTATATGGGCGAGGTCACCTGCGAGGCATGCAAGGGTGCCCGTCTGAAACCGGAGGTGCTCTCCGTCACGGTCGGCGGGCTGAACATCCATGAGCTGACCAATCTGTCCGTGGTCAAGGCGCTGGATTTCTTCCAGAATCTGGAGCTCACCGAGCAGCAGCGGTTCATCGGTGAGCGCATCATCAAGGAGATCTGTGACCGTCTGGGCTTCCTGTCCAGCGTGGGTCTGCAATACCTGACGCTCTCACGTTCCGCCGGGACGCTCTCCGGCGGCGAGAGCCAGCGCATCCGTCTTGCAACGCAGATCGGCTCGTCGCTGGTCGGGGTGCTGTATATCCTCGACGAGCCGTCCATCGGACTGCACCAGCGCGACAATGACATGCTTATCGCAACGATGAAGCGCCTGCGCGATCTGGGCAACACCCTGATCGTCGTGGAGCATGACGATGACACCATGCTTGCGGCGGATCACATCGTTGATATCGGACCCGGTGCGGGCGTGAACGGCGGCAATGTCGTGTATTCCGGCACGCCGGCGGGTCTGCTCAAATGCAGGGAATCCATCACCGGACAGTATCTCTCC
>ONEQ01000066.1 GCA_900316885.1 uncultured Eubacteriales bacterium
ACCTACATGAGAACCGACTCCCTGCGTATCTCCGCCGATGCCCAGCAGGCTGCCGCAGATTATATCAAGCAGACCTACGGGGACAGCTATCTGCCCGAGAAGCCCCGCGTGTTCAAGTCTAAGAAGAATGCGCAGGATGCGCACGAAGCGATCCGTCCCTCCATGCCGGAGCTGTCGCCGGATCAGGTCAAGGCGAGCCTGACGAGTGACCAGTATAAGCTCTACAAGCTGATCTGGGAGCGCTTCATCGCAAGCCAGATGGCGAATGCCCTGCTCGATACGATCTCTGTGGATATTGATGCTGATAACTGTATTTTCAAGGCATCGGGCTATTCCGTGAAGTTTGACGGCTTTACTGTGCTTTATGAGGAAAAGAACGAGGACGGCGAGGAAAATCAGAAAATGCTCCCGCTGCTGGCAACGGATGACATCCTGAAGGTTGTGAGTCTCGACGGCAATCAGCACTTCACGCAGCCGCCTCCGCGCTTCACCGAAGCGACGCTCATCAAGACACTCGAAGAAAACGGTATCGGCAGACCTTCCACCTACGCACCGACCATCACAACGATTCTGGCGCGTATGTATGTGGAGCGTGAGGGCAAGCAGCTCAAGCCCACCGCTTTGGGCGAGGTCACGACGCAGGTCATGAAGGAGCACTTCCAGAAGATCGTCGATGCGGATTTCACGGCGAAGATGGAAACCGAGCTCGATAATGTTGAGCAGGGAACGCAGGACTGGGTGTCCATGCTTGAGGAATTCTACGGTGATTTTGCCAAGACGCTGGAAACCGCGGAGGAAGCGATGGAAGGCAAGCACGTCAAGATCCCGGATGAGGAGACCGACATCGTCTGCGAGAAGTGCGGACGGAACATGGTCATCAAGATCGGACCCTACGGCAAATTCCTGGCATGCCCCGGATTTCCGGAGTGCCGGAACGCCAAGCAGATCATGCAGGAAACCGGAGGTACCTGTCCGAAATGCGGACAGAAGGTCGTGCAGAAGAAATCCAAGCGCGGACGCACATTCTACGGCTGCTCCGGCTATCCGGAATGTGGCTTCATGACGTGGAATGTACCCGTTGAGGAGAAATGCCCGCAGTGCGGCTGTACGCTGTTCCAGCGGGGAGGCAAATCCGGCTCGCTGGTATGTGAGAAGGAAGGCTGCGGCTACGAGCGTAGCCTGAAATAAGCAGAAACTTAAGGGAACCTCTAAAACTATGTTTTAGACGTGGGGTGTGGGGCGAAGCTCCACACATAGCCCATAATAGATGAATGGGGGAATTGTGATGAAATGTCCGTATTGTAACGAAGAAATGACTAAGGGCGTGCTGGGTGCGACCGGCGCCGGTGCCCCGTCCTGGGTCTACTGGATTTCCGATGCCTACGAAAAGAGTCATCCGTTCCCGCCGACCGGTCTGAAAAGCTTTATTGAAGGCGGTGCCGTGCAGATCATGGGCGGCTTCAGCCTGCGCCATAAGGCGGATCCGTTCTGGCTCTGCCGGAAATGCGGCAAGGTTATCGGAGAAGTGAAGCTCCCGGAAAATAAATAAGGGGCAGACAGCCCCTGATCGCCCGTTGGGGCGAAAAACGAGGTGAACTATGGAACAAGCAATCGTGGTCGGCGGCGGACTTGCCGGATGTGAAGCAGCATGGGCGCTCGCAAGGGCAGGTATTCCCGTAATGCTCTACGAAATGAAGCCGGTGAAATTTTCCCCGGCGCATCACAATACAGGACTTGCGGAGCTCGTGTGCTCTAATTCCCTGAAAGCAAGCCGCCTTGCATCTGCCGGAGGACTGCTTAAAACTGAGATGGAGATGCAGGGCAGCCTGCTGGTCCGCTGTGCGAAGGCATGTGCTGTTGCCGCAGGCGGAGCGCTTGCCGTTGACCGTGAGCAGTTCTCCGCAATGGTCACGCAGGAGATCGAAAACGAGTCGCTCATCACGGTCCTCCGGGAGGAGTTGACAAAGCTCCCGGAGAAGAATGCTGTGATTGCGACAGGTCCCCTGACCTCGGATGCGCTGTCTGCGGAGATTGAAAAGCTCTGCGGCAATCGGCTGAGCTTCTTTGATGCGGCAGCGCCGGTTGTGTCGGCCGAAAGTCTTGACATGACCAAGGTATTTGCACAGTCCAGATATGACCGCGGCGATGCGGATTACCTCAACTGCCCCATGAATAAGGAGGAATACGAAGCCTTCTGGGATGCACTGGTAAATGCCGAAAAAGCACCCCTTCACGAGCATGACAAGGCGGCATTCCGTGTGTATGAGGGCTGTATGCCGGTCGAGGTGCTGGCGGCACGCGGTATGGATACGCTGCGGTACGGACCGCTGAAGCCGGTTGGGCTGCATGATCCCCGCACCGGGCATCGTCCGTGGGCGGCGGTGCAGCTTCGCCGCGAAAACAAGGAGGGTACCATGTTCAATCTGGTCGGATTCCAGACAAACCTGAAATTCGGAGAGCAAAAGCGCGTATTCGGCATGATACCCGGACTGGAAAATGCTGAATTTCTGCGCTACGGCGTAATGCACCGGAATTTCTTCCTCGATTCCCCGAAGCTCCTCGATGCAGATTATTCCCTGCGCGGAAGCGAGAATCTGTTCTTTGCCGGACAGATGACGGGCGTGGAGGGCTACATGGAATCCGCGCAGAGCGGCATGATTGCGGGCAAGAGCCTTGCCGACAAGCTGCTCGGCAAGCCTGCCTACATCCTCCCGCGGGGCACGATGATGGGCGCACTGGCAGCCTATATCAGCGAGGGGGGCGCTGCGGATTTCCAGCCGATGGGCGCGAATATGGGACTGCTTCCGCCGCCGGAGGAACGCATCTGCGGCAAGCAGGAGCGCTATCAGTATGTGGCAGAGCAGGCAATCGCCCGATTGACCGCAGCCCTAGAAACTATGAAACAGAGGTGACGATATGAAGATCATCATAGACGCATTCGGCGGCGACAATGCCCCGGCAGAGGTCATTAAGGCAGCGCGTCAGGCAAAGGATATGCTTGACGTGGATATGCTCCTGACCGGCGATGAAGCGAAAATCAAGACATCTGCCTCAGAGCTCGGAGTGCATATCGAAGATATTGGGATCATCCATGCGCCCGATGTGTTCGACATCCATTCCCAGCCCACGACACTTGTCAAGGAGGGGAAGAATACATCACTTGCCGTCGGCTTGCAGGCACTGCGCGACGGGCAGGGTGATGCATTCGTCAGCGCCGGAAGCTCCGGCGGACTCGTGACAGGTGCGACACTCATCACACGCCGGATCAAGGGTATCAAGCGCCCTGCCATGACCGCGATGCTCCCGACGGCTAAGAATAAGTTCATCCTCCTCGATGCAGGCGCGAACATCGAGTGCCGTCCGGATATGATGCTCCAGTTTGCCATCATGGGCAGCGCCTACATGAAGTGCGTCAAGGGCATCAAATCCCCGAAGGTCGGGCTTCTGAATGTCGGTGCAGAGGAGACCAAGGGACGTGAGCTGGAGCTGGAAACCTACAAGCTCCTGAAAGCCTCCAAGCTGAATTTTGTCGGCAATGCCGAGGCGCGCGAGCTTCCGCAGGGCGGATTTGATGTGGTCGTGGCGGACGGCTTTGCGGGCAATATGGTGCTGAAATTATACGAGGGCATGGGCGGATTGTTTCGCGACAAGCTGAAGGACTGGTTCTCCGGCGGCGGCAAGCTGGCGGCGCTGCTGATCCTGAAAAAAATCAAGGAATTCCGCAAGGTCATGGACTATAAAGAGGAGGGCGGCGGCATCATCCTGGGTGTGGCAAGCCCGGTCATCAAGGCGCACGGCAGTTCGGATGCAAAGGCATTTTTCCACGCCATCCGGCAGGCAAAGCGCTGCGTTGAGGGTCACATGATCGACGAGATCGCCCGCACGGTGGCGGAAACGAAGGAGGAAGCGTGATGGAAACAGATATTATGGAGCTGGAAAAGCGCATCGGCTACCACTTTCAGAACGAGGAGCTGATCCTCGAGGCGCTTTCCCATTCCTCCTATGCAAACGAGAAGAAAAAGGGCAGAAACAGCAATGAGCGCCTGGAATTTTTAGGCGACAGCGTGCTGTCCGTGGTGGTATCACAGTATTTGTTTGAGCACTACAAGGAGCTCCCCGAGGGGGAACTGACGAAGATCCGCGCAGCGCTGGTCTGCGAGAAATCGCTGCACAAATTCGCGCTGAAAATCGGACTGGGCGATTTTCTCCTGCTAGGCAAGGGCGAGGAGCATACCGGCGGCAGAGTCCGCCCGTCGATCCTGGCGGATGCGTTTGAAGCAGTGATCGCGGCGGTCTATCTGGATGGTGGTCTGGAGCCGGCACGCACACATATCCTGCATTTCATCCCGAAAACTATCCCGCAGAACCATGCGGTTCTGTTCGGTGACTACAAGACGGCGCTGCAGGAGGTCATCCAGAAGAACCCGGAGGAGAAGATTGAGTATGTCCTGCGCGGCGAATCGGGTCCCGACCACAACAAGACTTTTGTGGTGGAGGTCTGCCTGAATTCCAACGTGATCGGTCACGGCGAGGGCAAATCCAAGAAGGAAGCCGAGCAGCAGGCAGCTTGTGAGGCGCTTTCCCTCATGGGCTATGAAACATAAGAATATCGCCATTTTCGTGCCGCACGCAGGATGCCCGCACCGGTGCAGCTTCTGCGATCAGCACACGATCACGTCACAGCAGATGCTCCCCCGCGCGGCGGATGTGGAGCGCATCTGCACACAGGCGTTCGCGGAAATCGGGGATCTGTCGGAAACGGAGATCGCCTTTTTCGGCGGCAGCTTTACGGCAATTCCGCGAGGCTATATGCTGGAGCTGCTGGACGCGGCGCAGCCCTTTGCGGAGCGATGCAGGGGCATCCGGATTTCGACAAGACCGGACTGCATCGACGGCGAAATTCTGGGCATCCTGAGAGCATATCACGTCACGGCAATTGAGCTCGGAGCCCAGTCGCTTGACGATGAAGTGCTGCGGCTGAATGACCGCGGTCACACATCGGAGGATGTGCGCAGGGCATCGGCTCTCATCCGGGAGCAGGGCTTTGAACTGGGACTCCAGATCATGCCGGGATTGTACGGCGCATCGCAGGCATCGGATCTCCGGACGCGGAACGCAGTCTGTGAGATCTTGCCGGATACCGTGCGCATTTACCCGGTCGTGATCCTCAAAGGGACGAAGCTGGGGGATCTGTTTCTGTCTGGCGTCTATCAGCCGCGCCCGTTTGACGACATGATCGAAGAAACGGCGGATGCAATGGAAGCATTCCATGAGGCGGGGATCCGCGTGATCAAAGTCGGACTGCATGCCAGTGAATTTGTGGCAGGAAACGCGCTCGGCGGCTACTATCATCCGGCATTCCGGGAGCTCTGTGAGAGCCGGATCTATCGGAACCGCATGGAATCTGTGATCCGTTCGCGATCCGCATCGTCATACACATTCGCGGTGCATCCGACCTGCATCAGCAAGGCGATCGGACAGAAAAAAGCGAATCTGCGCTATTTTCATGAAACCTTTGGCATTGACGTTCAGATCACGGCGGACGGCAGCGTCCCGTTATTTCAAGCTGCGATCAGGGAGGAAGCTTGATATGCAAGACATCCTTGGCATTGCCTTGTATGGCATCCCCTTGCTGCTGCTTCTGGTGTTCTTTGTGATCGTTGATCCCAAGGGCATCCTGAAAGCCTTCCTCAATGTACTGGCGTTTCTGGCGCCGCCCATCGTTGCGGGGATTCTGTTCGGCGGAACGTGCTTCACGGCGGTTTTCATCAATCAGATCTGGTTGTTCCCGTTTTTGTTACAGATTCGCGGTATTTTCGGCTACTGCCGTCTCCGGAAAACCGGTGAGCGTACTGAGGGGACAGTTTACAGGCAGTATCGCGGTGGGCCGAATGTAGATTTCCGACTGCCAGACGGAACGCGCGTTTCCGCCCATGTTTCCACGCTTCAGGACTATTCCGCGGATTCGGCAGTCACGGTGCTGTACGATGCAAAGCATCCGGAGCGATGCTGCATTGAACGGCATTCGCTGTTCTGTTACATCTTCCTGTCCTGTGTCTGGCTTGCATCAGGTGCCGGCATCCTGGGTGTGACGCTGTGGGTCATTATGAGCAGCGGGTAAAATATTCAATCAACAGAGGTTAAGCATGTACTTAAAATATCTCGAATTACAGGGGTTCAAGTCCTTCCCGGACAGGATCCGCCTGAATTTTGACAAGGGTCTGACGGCGGTCGTGGGACCGAACGGCAGCGGAAAAAGTAATATCGGTGATTCGGTGCGCTGGGTGCTGGGTGAGCAGTCCACTAAGAACCTGCGCGGCAATAAGATGGAGGATGTTATCTTTTCCGGTACTGTTGGCAGAAAGGCGATGGGCTTCGCGGCTGTCACGCTTGTCATCGACAACAGCGAAGGCAGACTCGAGGGCTACGGCGATGAGGTCGCTGTCACGAGAAAGCTCTACCGCTCCGGCGACAGCGAGTACAAGATCAACGGCAAGAATGTCCGCCTGAAGGACATCAACGAGCTGTTCATGGATACCGGACTCGGCAGAGACGGCTATTCCATCATCGGACAGGGACGCATCGCTGAGATCGTTGGCGCGAAATCCAACGAGCGCCGTGAGATTTTCGAGGAAGCCGCCGGTATTTCCAAATTCCGATACAAGAAAACCGAAGCCGAGCGCAAGCTGGCGCAGGCACAGGACAATATGGATCGTCTCCATGACATCGTATCCGAGCTTGAGGCGCGTGTGGGTCCGTTGAAGCATCAGGCAGAAAAAGCCGAGAAATTCGTCGTACTTGCACAGGAGCAGAAAACACTGGAGATCTCCGTCTGGGTCGAGCAGCTCAGCAGCTTGCAGGTGCGCTTGCAGGAAATCGAGGATAAGCTGCTTGTCGCACGCAATGACTATGATGCTGCCGAGCGGGATATTGCCGCCGAGGAGGAGAAGATCGCCGCATGCTATGCGCTCATGCAGCAGTGCTCTGCGGATGCGGAGGATGCCCGTCTCAGGGTGAAATCCCTTCGTGAAACTGCCGCACAGGCGAAATCGGATATTGCCGTGTGGAAGAATGATATTGTCCACAACGAGGAGGCACTGAAGCTTGCACAGACCCGTCATGCACAGGAATTGCAGGAGCAGAATACCCTGATCTCTCGTCTGGAGGAAGCCGAGCAGTCGGCTGCCGACGCGCAGAGGGCATGCGAGGAAACGGCGAAGGCGCTCGAGGACGCCAGACTCGCCTTCGAGCAGATGGAGGAGGAATTCCGTGCTGAGGATGCACGTTCGCGCGAAGCGGACGAGAAGCTCCACCAGCTCTATCTGGAGCGCAGTGAGCTCCAGTTCGGGATCCGTTCCGCAGAGGAGAAGGCTGATCAGATTGCGCAGGAGATCGAGCATCTCGCGCAGTCTGAGGCGGAGGATGCGGAAAAGCTTGCCGCTGCCGAGCAGGCGTATGAAGCCGCCTGTGAGGAAATGCACCGGATCCAGGAGCAGGTGACAGCACAGGAGCAGAAGATCGCTGCATGCCGGACAACGCTGCGAACCGCGCAGCAGGAAAAGACACAGGCAGAGGATGCCTTCCGCAAGGCAGGCTTTGACCTGCGAGACAAGAAGCAGCGCCACCGGATTCTGACGGATCTTGAGAACAACATGGAGGGCTTCTCCGGCAGTGTCAAGGCGATCATGCGCAGTGTGAAAAAGGGTGAGATTGCCGGGATTCACGGCAGCGTGGCACAGCTCATCCAGGTAGACAGCCGCTATGGAATTGCGATCGAAACGGCGCTGGGTGCCAGTGTCCAGCATCTGATCGTCGAGGACGAGAATGCCGCGAAGAACGGTATCCGGTTCCTGCGTGACAACCGCGCGGGACGTGCGACATTCCTGCCGCTGACCTCGATCCGGGGACGCCGGCTGCAGGAGTCGGGACTCGACAGAATGCCGGGCTTTGTGTCCGTGGCAAGCGATCTCGTGGAATGTGACAGCCGCTATCAGGAGATTGCCGAGAACCTGCTGGGACGTATCGTGATCGCTGAGAATATTGACCTTGCGACGGACATTGCCAAGCGCTACGGCTACCGGTTCAAGCTGGTGACGATGGACGGTCAGGTCATCAATGCAGGCGGTTCGTTCACGGGCGGTTCTGTCCAGAAAACGGGAGGTATGCTCACCCGAAAGACGGAGCTTGCGGATCTGCAGAAGGCGATTGAAGCCCTTGCAGCCGAGTGCCGCGACACCGAGACGAAGGCACGCGAATGTGCGGCAGCATGTTCTCAGGCAGAGCAGACTCTGGAAACTGAGAGCCGGAGGTTCACGGATCTCCAGCAGCAGTTTTTGCTGGCACAGACCGAAGCGGAACGCCAGAAATTCCCGGTTTCCCAGCTCCGTCAGAAGGCGCAGGAATCCGGGCAGCGCGGGGAAGCGCTCCGGAAAAGCGCCGCCGAGGCGGATCAGGCTACTGCCGATGCACAGCTGAAATATGACAACAAGGTCCATGAGATCGAGCAGGCGGAGGCTGGCGTGACCGGTGCGAAGGATCGTGCCGGGAAGCTGCAGGCGGAGCGTGAGAAGCGCTCTGAGGAATACGGCAACCTGAAAATCCGTCTTGCCGAGGCAGAGAAGGATAAGGAATCTGCGCAGCATCTGCTGGAACAGGCACAGAATGCCGTGGAGCAGGCGGATGCACGCGACGAACAGTACCGTGAGGAGCTGAACGGCTACCGCACGGAGATCGATGAAAAGACCAAGTCGGTTACGGAGCGTGAAACGCTCCTTGCGGAGACGGAGGCACAGATCACCGAGAGTGAGAATGCGGCAAAAACGGCAACCTCCTCGCATGATGCGCAGAGCATCAGGGTGCGTGATCTCCAGAAGGGCGTGGACGAATTCCGTGCGGCAAAGGAGAAGCTCTCCGCAGATGTGACACGCCTGACCGAGCGTGAGGAGAACCTGAAAGCGGAGAACGACTCCATCGTCGGCAAGCTGCTTGAGGTCTACGAGCTGACACGCTCCGAGGCGCAGGAGGCTGCGCAGCCCGTCGAGGATATGGCAGCCGCGAAGAAGCGCCTGCAGGAGCTCAAGGGCAAGATCCGAGCGCTGGGCAGCGTTAATGTGGATGCAATCGAGGAATACCGTGAGGTATCCGAGCGCTACAAGTTCCTCTCCGAGCAGATGGCGGATGTGCGCAAGTCGAAGACTGAGCTGGAAAAGCTGATCTCCGATCTGACTGAGGAAATGTGCCGAATCTTCGCTGAGAGCTTTGCGATCATCAACTCCAATTTCAAGGAGATCTTCGTCGAGCTATTCGGCGGCGGCAAGGCGGAGCTGACGCTGACCGATCCGGAAAATATCCTGACATCGGGTATCGAGATCAATGTGGCGCCCCCCGGAAAGGTCATCAAGAATCTGATCTCCCTCTCCGGCGGCGAGCAGAGCTTTGTGGCAATTGCGATTTATTTCGCGATCCTGCGGCTGCGTCCGGCGCCGTTCTGTATCCTCGACGAGATCGATGCAGCACTGGATGAAGCGAATGTCCGCAAGTACGCGAGATACTTAAAGCATTTCACGGACAATACGCAGTTCGTGCTGGTCACCCACCGCCGCAGTGCAATGGAAGAGGCGAATGTCCTCTATGGCGTGACCATGCAGGCGGACGGCGTGTCCCGACTGCTGAAACTGGAGCATCTGGAGGATGCGCCGGTGGATCAGCAATGATAACCATTTCGGACAACATACAATCATGAGGTCGTCTGACTTCTCATAAGGAGGCATGACAGTGGGAATCTTCTCAAAAATCAAGGAGGGTCTGCAAAAGACCCGTGACGCGATGATGCAGTCCATGCAGCGCGTCCTCAATTCGTTTACCAAGATCGACGAGGAGCTGTTTGAGCAGCTTGAGGAAACCATGATTATGGGCGATATGGGCGTGGAAACGTCCGTTGAGATCTGTGACCGGTGCCGGGCACTTGTCAAGGAACGCGGCGTGACCGATCCGCAGGAGATCATGGGGCTGATCGAGGAGGTCATCGGTGACATGATGGGCGATGATACGGCGCTCGATCTTTCGACCACGCCGTCGGTCATCATGGTCATCGGCGTCAACGGTGCCGGTAAGACCACGACGATCGGCAAGCTCTGCCACCAGTTCAAGCAGCAGGGCAAGAAGGTTCTCGTCGCTGCTGCCGATACCTTCCGTGCGGCAGCGATTGACCAGCTCGAGGTCTGGACGCAGAGAGCCGGCGTGGATATTGTCAAGCACGCAGAGGGCAGCGATCCCGGTGCGGTCGTATTTGACGGCATTTCCGCGGCTGTCGCAAGAGGCTGTGACGTGCTGATCATCGACACCGCGGGGCGTCTCCATAACAAGAAAAATCTTATGAACGAGCTGGAAAAGATTAACCGCATCCTCGTCCAGAAGGTAGAGGGATGTGCGATCGAGACGCTGCTCGTTCTCGACGCGACCACCGGACAGAATGCCGTATCGCAGGCGAAGCTGTTCAGCGAGGTGGCGAATATCACGGGTATCGTACTGACCAAGCTCGATGGTACGGCTA
>ONEQ01000193.1 GCA_900316885.1 uncultured Eubacteriales bacterium
CAAGCAGGTGCGAACCGGTTTCCGCCGCTTTCAGCGTCAGCTGCACCGTTGCACCTGCTACATCTTCGCTCATGTTCATGTCGATCCCCCCTTACACAAGCTGTCCGATCAGGATGCTTGCTTCGTACTTCGTCAGATTGTTGACCGGAATATCCGTGCGCTTGTTCTTCCGCGCCAGCTTTTTCAGGTAACGCATTTGTGAATCCGACGCAGGCAGTGCGCCCCATCGTTTCACGATATTCAGATCCCAAAGTGCCTTGTTTCGCTGAAAATCGCAGACAAGTCTTTGATACACAAAATCGAGGACTTCCTGCATCGGCGCACAGTTAGTCGCCCATTGCAGCACCTTTCCGCAGAATAATTCCGCTTTGCTGTTGCCGATCATGTCCTCCCCCTGCACATGAATTAGGTGGTTGGAATCGGGTGTACAGTTCATGGAACCGTCCGGCATCATCACATAATGCACATCGTGCGTGTCATATTTTCCCGATTTCTCGAACAAATCAATGAGCTGCATATTGATCTTCCAGTCCGGCGGTTTGTGCATTTCCTCCTCCACCATTTCCTCGATCTCCGTGATGAGCTTTCCCTGCATCCGTTCCTCCGTCACTTCTTTCGGCAGCTTATCTAAACCGAACAGGTCAGGAGCCGTGCAGATGTCCAGCTTTCCGGTCACACCGACGCAGTCGATGAGATGCAGTTCTTTTTTGTCCGGATGCAGCCGGAGTCCGCGCCCGACCATCTGCGTATACAAGCTGGCGTTCCGGGTCGGACGCGCGATCATGACCGTCTCGATCAGCGGCATATCCGTTCCCTCACTGAACACCATGCAGTTGACAAGGCACGGAATTTCGCGGTTTGTGAAGCGTTCGATGATCTCATTCCGGTTGTCCGTGTCAGCACTGACAACGACCGCCCCGTCGATCAGTTCCGCAAGATGCTCCGCGTGCTGCACCGACGATGCGAAAATGAGTGTCTGTCCGACTGCCAGTTCTTCATACGCCTGCGCGACCGCTTCATTCTGAAACGACCGGTCAACCGCGTTGGAAAGCTGCGCCTGATTCAGATCGTCACCCAGCTTGTTGACCCCGCTGAGATCATAGCCCACATCGACCTGCATACAGCGGATATTGGACAGGTACTCATGCCGGATGCCCCATTTCAGGTTGCGCTCAAAGATAATGCTGCTGTAGATCTCGCCGAGCTTGACATTATCCGCGCGGTTCGGCGTTGCCGTGAACCCGATGTGCAGACGCGGCTTGAAATGTGCATAGATTTTTCGATACGATTCCGCGACTGCATGATGTGCCTCGTCCGTGATGATAATGTCAAATGCATCCGGCGGGAACGCATCCAGCCGCCGGATAAGCGACTGAACGCTTGCGGAAACGACTTCCTCACCGTCACTGTGATGCGCTGCCTGTTCCACGCCGAAAGTGCAGTCGAAATACTTCTTCGGCTGCCAGACAAGTTCCTCGCGGTGTGAAAGGATCAGCATCCGACCGCGCCGCTGAATATGCGAGAAAATCACGGTTTTGCCCAGCCCCGTGGCGACTGCCACGAGGTAGGAACCGCTGTCCAGCGCGTTGATGATGTCCACGCACTCCTGCTGATAGTCCCGCAGTCCTAACTCCATTTTATCCCCTCTTTCCGTCATTTTTCTGTTTCTTGTTTTCATGCTCCCGCACTTCGAGGAGCAGTTTTTTGAACTGCTCCAGCATCGCCTTTTCTGTGTCATCGTCGGAGATTCCTGCGTAATTCGTGAGCACCAGCTCCAAATCGAAATAATGCTCATGAATGAACCGGAGGAGAGCGTCGGGGTACACATGCTTCGGCGGTTTCTTTTCGGCGATCTTTTTGCCATTTGTGGCACGCTTGATCTGCTTTTCCTTGATTTCCTGCGAATCGGCATTTTCCAGACCGTTCTGCACTGTTGCAATCTGCGATACCGCATCCATTTTGGCGATCTCGTTTGCAGCAGAAAGCGAAAGCTCACCGTCCTGCACAGCCTTCACAACAGGCGGAACGGCATTATGCACGATATTTTGTATCTTGCTGATCTGCCCGGTCGATACACCGAGCATCTCTGCCAGCTTTTCACGGACTCGACCGAATTTTTTTCCGATGCTGTTCTTTTTCTCTTGGAAGATCTTGTCCAGAACTTCATAGCTTTTGAGCAGTTCCGCATCCGTGACTTGCCGGGAGGACACATTCAGCAGGATCATGTCCATGCGCTTTTCGTCCTCATCCCAGTAATTCTGTATCAGGCAGGGCAAGTAGCGGGAAATGCTTTCGCCGCGTTCAAGCAGCAGCTTTACCGCCGCTGTGCGCCTGTGACCGCTGACGATCTCATAGCCGCCGGACTTCATCGGAACGACTAGCAGATTATCCTTGACGCCGCCTTGTCCGAGAATCGTATCTGCCAGTTCCTCGATATGCTCGACGGAAAAGAAATTGTCCGGCGATTCGTGCAGCTCGTCAACGTCGATCATTTTGATGCTGTCCGCAGCGGTATTCTGCACAATAGTCTGCAAGTTATCCATCATGTTTGAAGCCATCAGCATTCCCTCCGCAAAATTTCCCTCGTCAGATCCTCATAGGCATGAACGATCTTCCACGTTCTCGGCGTTTTCGGAGTGCCGCGCATGAGGAAATACGGCTCCAGCGGCAGACCGGATTTCTGGCTCTGGCGCACCGTCTGCGAGTACGGGATGACCGTTTCCATCATGCGTTCCTGCAATGCAGAACGCACATCGCGCATCAGCGCATTGTCCGTTTTTGCTTGAAACATCGTCACAAAGATGCCGCCGAGCCTTATGCCAAGGCTGTTGATCTCGTCCGAAACATTTTTCAGCCCGGAAATCTCAAATTCGCCCAGAATGATCGGCACATAGACCGCATCGCACTGTTTCAGAATGCCTCGAACCTCATCGCTGAACGTCGGCGGGAGATCGAACAAGATGTAATCGTACTCTGCCTGCACGGATTGCGGGAGCGTCCGAAAACGCTCCTATGTTGTATGCGAAAGATTCGCATAGTCCGTCGGCAGGATCACGTCCTGCACATGGCTGGTCAGAAAGAACAGAAAGCAGTTTTCCTGCGTGTCACAGTCCACAACCAGAACTCTGTGACCGGATCGCTGCATAAAATAGGCGATATTGATAACGCTCGATGACTTACCACAGCCGCCTTTGTTGTTGAATACGGCTAATCTGCGTGTGTTCATGCTGTTCACCCCCTTACACGTCACGGTCAATACAGCAGTACAGCACGCGGGTATCCTCCCACTCCCGGAAACCGGCATCGAGGAACGGCTTCCAGAGCTTTCTGTCCTTAAACTTTGCAGGATAGGACGAACCGGACTGGTGTGCCTCGCGCAGCAGTCGGATCTGCTCTGTTGTCAGCACGCACTGCGGATTGTCGTCGTCGTACTCGCCGGACACCATCAGCATCATGATCGCCGTGTTCGTGCATTGCGCCAGATTGAGCAGCAGTTTGTCCTGTTCCGTTTGCTCCTGTTCATGCGGCAGCGGGCGGGGATAGTACGACACAAGTTCCGGGAAAACGTGCATCTGCTTGAATACGATGTTCGGGATCTCACGCAGGATCAGCAGAACCAGTTCCGGGCGCTCCACATCCACCTCGTCAATGTAGAAGTGATCGATGCCGGTAATGAAGCAGTGCTGCACCAGCGGTCCGTCGTTTTTGAGCAGAGCCGCCACCACATTGCCGAGATCGGCGGTCATATCGTCGCAGAGCAGGTTCATGAACATCTCGCCGTTCATGTACTCACTCGGCTTTCTGCGCTCGATCTCATGCCCCAGCACCAGAAAGCCCGTGACACAGCCAAGATACTCGCCGACAGGCTCGTCCTCGACCTCCGGTGCATCGTCCGGCTTCTCGTAGATGTCAAAGCTGCACGGCACGATCAGGCTGTCATAGTCCAGCATACTGTCCGTCTGCTCGATGATGTGGGTGCTGACCTCGTTGGAATATGCATAGATTTCGCTCATGATGAATTTCTCCTTTCAGGTTTTGAAAAATGGATATACAAAAAGCAGTCCTGAGACTGCCTTATTGCCGATATTAGGTTGTTTTCAGCATCCGAACGTAGCCCGGAAGTCCATGCCGAACGCTGTATTCATGGTGATTGCCGCATTATACAGGACTGTGACCATATACGCCTTGATATTAGCGATCTCCCCGGCATAACCGTACACACGCTCAAACACATACTGGATATGCTCGTTGTTCAGCTTCAGAAGCTGGCTGCGGACAACGTCGGCATCCATGTTCTGACCGCCGACACGGATCGTCTTGGCACGGGTGCAGATGCAGTCCACCATGATCGCCACGATGTCGTCAAGTTCCTCGATCGTTCCCTTGGGTCGCTGCGGTTCGTTTGGTGAGAGCGTGAACACATCCTTGAACCAGTCGTATTCGATATTCGCCTTGACAAGCTGCTCGTAAGTTTTGCGCTGTTCCATCCCATCCATCCGTCCGGCGGTCTGACTGATGGGATCTGATTGGTTCCGTATGGTTTTGTTATTCTGGTTATTATATTGTGTGACCTGTGCGTTTTCACAACTCTGGACGGTGTTTTTCACGGGTTCCGGTTGTGATTTTTCATGCATGGGAACCTCGAAATCATCATCAGAAACGGCACTGATTTTCGCCTTTTCAACAACGGC
>ONEQ01000157.1 GCA_900316885.1 uncultured Eubacteriales bacterium
ATACTGTATGTATCGCTAGGAGGAACTGTGCAAGATGACGGAAAAGATGGGGTACAGATGACGTGCTGAGCCGTCAGGCGGTCTTTGTGCGGTGTTGCCCTAAGATCAAGGGCATCTTCAAGCGCCGGTATCAGCGGAGTCTGCTGTCTGCAAGCGGCGTCACGCTCAATCCCGCAGATCGGACCGCGGAGATTGACGGCAAGCCTGTAGAGCTTGCCGCAAAGGAATTCGACCTGCTGGCGCTCCTGATTGAGAATCAGGGAAAGACACTGAAAAAAGAATATCTGTTTTCCTGCATCTGGGCAGCGAAAGTGATTCGGAGCTGCAAACGCTGCATGTACATATCAACCGTCTGCGGCAGAAGCTTGGTGATGATCCGAAGCATGCGAAGCGCCTGCTGACTGTCTAGGACGTGGGGTATAAGTTCGTATGAGGGCGTTCAAAAGGCTGTGCATAGCGGTGCTTACAATTTTCCTGATGCTTGCAGGTGTGCTGAATATCGTCATGCACCAGCATCAGAAATATGCAGACGGGCAGTATCGTGTGGAGGCAAAACGGCTTACGGATGAAATCAACGAAACAGGCAGCTATGACCTCGCAGACTATCCCCATCTGACATGGGTGTATCAGGGCGTTGATCTTTACAAGAGTGAAGAATACTATGTCATCATTGAGGCAGGAGGGGCGCTGTACCGTGTGGAATACACGCTTGGAAACCAGAACGGTGTGATGCTCGCTGCAAACTGCGTTCTGATTCTGATCCTCCTCCTGATGTGCGGAATATTTGGCTATCTCTGGCGAAATATCATAAAGCCCTTTGGCAGTCTGAACGATGTTCCGCAGGAGCTTGCAAGGGGCAATCTCGCAGTCCCGATACCAGAACAGAAGAGCGGGTTTTCGGGAAATTCACATGGGGTGTCAATCTGCTGCGGGAGAAGATCGAGGATGACAGGCTGAAGGAGCTTTCCCTGCAGCGGGATAAAAAGTTGTTGCTGCTGTCACTCTCTCATGACATCCCCCCCTCTCGGCAATCAAGCTGAATGCAAAGGCGCTTGCAAAGGGGCTCTATCGTGACGAGGAAAAACGCCGTGCTGCCGCAGAGAGTATCAATGTCCGTGCGGATGAAATCGAGCAGTTTGTCAGCGAGATTACCAAAGCGGCAAGCGAGGATTTCATGAGCTTTGAAGTCGTGCAGGGCGAGGCATTTCTGAGTCAGATTCTCACGAGGATCCATGCGAGATACGCAGAGCAGCTCGAGGTCTTGGGAACAGAATTTGTCCTGCAAAGCTATGATGACTGTATTCTTTCCTGCGATGCTGACCGTCTGGCGGAATGTTTACAGAATTTGATCGGGAATGCGATCAAATACGGCGACGGGAAGCGGATTGAGATCGGTTTCGATAAAATGGACGGCTGCGAGCTGATCACCGTGACGAACACCGGCTGCACGCTGGAAGAAAAAGAGCTCCCGCAGATCTTCGGGAGCTTTCACCGCGGCAGTAATGCCGATAAGATACAAGGAAACGGCTCGGGGCTGTTTATCTGTAAACGCCTGATGACGCTCATGGGCGGCGAGGTTTATGCAGAAATACAGGATGGCTGCTTCAGGGTGACGCTGGTAGTGAAGCTGGCGTAAAATGCTTCATGCTCCAGTGAAAACGGATTATTTGTTTTTCTGCCTGTATGCCGTCGGTGTCATGCCGGTAACTTTCTTGAATTGCTTCATGAAATAGCTTTCGGAGGAATACCCGCACATTGACGCGATCTGACCGACCGGGGTATTGGTGCCTGACAGGAGCTGTTGTGCCTTTTCCACGCGGAATACGATCAGATCTTCAAAAATGGTCGTATTGAAAAACTCCCGGTAATTCTTTTGCAGCGTACTCCGGCTCATGTGCATTTCTTCACAGATCCGGTCAATACTGGGATACCGTTCGGGCTCGCTTTGCAGCCGGCTCCTCAGCCGGCAGAAGCTGTTGCGGCGCTCGGTGCTCTTCCTGGAGGCAATGCCGGATTCCTGTCCGTTTTGCCGGCGCGGAGTGCAGGAAAGCAGCCGGTGGAGATTCACATTCAGTGCGGAAGCAAAATTCAGATAATACCCGTCATACACAAAGCTGCGGTCATGAAATTCCAGCGTCAGATAGCCGTATTGTTCATTACCGTAATGCAGCGGCGAAATGAACACGGCACTGCGTTCCGCCCGGTCACGGGGCAGAAAATGCAGGACGTCCGATTTTCCGAAAGTCTCCCCGCCGTGCAGGACAGCACATGACCCGTCTGCATACTCTGCCCGCAGACATACCGCATCGCCGTCCGAAAGATAGATCCCCAGCCGGCTGGCATTGTACAGCGTATCGGTATGCCGGAGTACACGGCGGAGCAGATCCTCTGTATCCTCCGCCATGCTCAGATCATAGTGCAGATCGTCGCAGAATGATGCTTCCTTCCACATGGCGGGTTTGTTTCCGGTCATGCCGTTTCGGAGCTGATGCGCCGGAACGTACTTGCAGCCGCAGGAGCTGCCGAGGATGAAACCGTTGTCCGGGCGGGAGACTTTTTCGTAAAGCTTTCCGGTCAGATTGCGCATGAGCCGCCGCATTGCATCCGCACCGAGCTGAAAGTGATTGCGGGCATAGGTTGTCAGTGTGACGTCAATATTCGCAGAAAACGGGAATCCGTCATAGCCCGTGACTGCCACATCCTCCGGCACACGGATCCCTGCGCCCTGCAGGCATTTGATGAGCGACATCGCCATGATGTCATTGCCGCAGGCGATCGCATCCGGCATGGAAAGCTCGCCGCTTATCAGGCGATTGGCAAGCTTCTGCGAGGAATCAACCCAGAACGTCCCGTAGAAGTAATAGGACGTATCGTAGTACAGGTCATACTTGTGCAGAATATCCATGTACGCCCGCAGCCGTGTCTGCGACTGGAACAGCTCCTCCGGCCCTGTCAGGCAGTAGATCTTCCTGTAACCATGCACCTGCACAAGATGCTCGACGACCTTGCCGAAATCATAGTAATCGTCGTACTGAGTACTGTCAAACAGGGGATTGTCCGCCTCATCGACTGCCATGACATACCGGTTCGATTCCCGGAGCAGCGCCTCGATACGCTCGATCACTGCATCGCCCATGTTCGGGTGATCCTTGATGTAAATGAACCCGCTGAACGCTTCGGAGCGGATCAGATCATAGATTTCCTGTTCCGTCCCGGACTGAACGGTGCTGCAAATATGAAAGCTGCACAGCGGCGAAAGGATCATCACATCGCATCCGCAGGCATCTGCCTGACTGACAATGCCGCGGATCGTATTGGTGAGATGGAATTTGGATAAGATCGGCGCCACAACACCGATCAGCGGTCTGGATTGCATCAGGACACCTCCCGAAAGGTTCTTACTGTAATATTATATCATAATGCTTGCATATTTGCAAGCTCAAATGACAGCTTCTCTGGTCATCTGTAATATGCTTCTGATAGTGTTTCATTATGAGGGGCGTGGGGCGAAGCCCCACACGTAGCCATTTTGCTTCTCGTAGAAAAGCGAAATGGGAGGTTTTTAGAGATGTCCTGTAGATAATCATGAAAAATGGAAAGGTAATGAATATCATGAGCAAGATAGGTGATTATTTCGCTTCGCAATGCGGAAATCCGCACGGTCTGATCGGCAGGCTGATGACATGGGCAATGAACCGTGCCAACAATGTCATGTATCAGGGAATTGTTCACGAGCTGCAATTGACCCCGAAAACAAAGCTGCTCGATGTGGGCTTTGGCAACGGATACCTTGAAAAGCTGATTGTCCGAAAATGCAGGTGCTTCATAACCGGAATTGATATATCCGAGGATATGGTACGAAAAGCAGCCGCAAGCAATCGGCGCTTTGTCGATTCGGGCAATATGAGGTTTCAGCTTGGTGACTGCTGCGAGCTTTCGTTTCCGGACAAATCGTTTGATGTGGTCACCACGATGAATACCATTTATTTCTGGAATGATACCGCTAAGGGCATGGCTGAGATCTACAGGGTATTGAAGGATGACGGTATCTTTTATAATGCTGTCATATCGAAGGAAAATCTGGATCAATTCTTCTATACGAAGAACGGTTTTCAGAAGTTTACAAAAGAGGAATACATAGAGCTGGGCAAAAAAGCCGGTTTTCGGAGAATACAAATTAAGAAATCAGGCAGCCACTACGGCTTGCTGATCATTTATAGGAAATAAACGGAACAGGAGTATTACAATGGATAAAATACTGGCCGCCTGCGGAAATGATTGCTCGGCATGTCCGAGATACGTGGCACCTCCGTATGAAAAGACAGAGGCAGAATTAAGGCATACAGCCGAATTATGGCTGAAAATCGGATATAGAGACAGACTCGTATCCAATACAGAGATTAGCTGTACCGGCTGCCGTCCCGAAAACTGGTGCAGGTACAATGTCGTGAAATGCTGCGTGAGCAAGGGAATCAGGAACTGTTCGGAATGTGCAGAGTATCCCTGTGACAATATGAAAGAATGTTTTGCTGTGACAAAATCCTTTGCGCCGAAATGCAGAGCGATTTGTACCGATGCCGAATATGAACAGTTAAAAAAGGCATTTTTTGAGAAAGAAGAAAACCTCGGAACAAGATGAAAAATCTATACGTTCATTTTGGAAAAGAGTCATTGTAAGCAGCGAATCGGAGGTTCCCATGCTTGTCATTTACGCTGAAAAAGGCAGTCTTGCCAAAACCATCGCCGCCGTCCTCCACGCCGGACAGCGCATCCCTCTGAAAGGTGAACCGACTGTCGGATATTATCAATTCCAGTTTCGGGGCGAGGATGCCGTCCTCTGCCACGGCATCGGACATCTGATGCAGCTTGTGCCTGCCAAGAGCTACGATGTGAAATATGCGAAATGGGATTTGTCGGTATTTCCGTGCATCCCGACACAGTTCAAGCTTGCCGCAAAGTCGGAGACAGTTGCCTGTGCGCGGCTTGTCCGCAGCTTTCTGAAACAGGCGGACTGGGTCATCAATGCGACTGACCCCGACCGCGAAGGGGAACTGATTTTCTCCTACGTCTATCAGGCATGCGGCTGCCATGCACCGGTGATGCGTGTCTGGATCGAAGACCTGACGGATGCGAAGATCCAGAAAGCGTTTGCCAATCTCATCGCACCCGACCAGCCGATCTCGCCGCAGAATCCGGGAACGCCAAACGATTTGCAGGCAGCCGGACGTGCGCGGGACATTGCGGACTGGCTTATCGGGAATAATCTTACCGTTGTAGCAACCAAAAAGTTTGGAAACTACGAGGAATTGTTGTCTGTCGGCAGGGTGCAGACCCCGACGCTTGCACTCGTTGTGGAACGTGAAAAAGCCATCCGGAATTTCGTAAAAGCACCGTTCTGGAAGCTAATGGCTGACTTCACCACGCCCGTCGGTGAGCATTTTGAAGCGGAGTATTCCGGCGGGAAATTCGACAAACAGGAGGATGCACAGAAGCTGCTCACACAATGCGGAAACCATCCCGGCACCGTCAAAGAACTGGAGACAAAACGCCGGACACAGATTGCGCCCCTGCTCTATAACGCGACACAGCTGCAGATCGCCGCAAACAAGAAATTTGGCTGGAATGCGGACAAAACGTCAAAAGTCATGCAGAGTCTCTA
>ONEQ01000246.1 GCA_900316885.1 uncultured Eubacteriales bacterium
TGTCCCGGCGGGGGATGGGCTCATCCAGCTTCCGGCTTCCGATCTGCGTTTCGGAAAAGATCTCCGCCCCTGCCGCCGCATCATAGAACTTGCGGGCCCAGTGGGCACTGTTGGCTGCGTTCCCTTCGACTTGCTCAGGGTCCGCGCCTTTCCCCCGCATGGCCATAGCCAAAAACTCCCCGTAGGAGACCTGCCGGGAGGGCTTAAAACTGCCGTCGGGATAACCGGAAACGATGCCCTTCGAGCGGGCCGTTTCCACATACGAAGCAAACCAGTCCGCCTCGCGCACGTCGGAGAACGAACCTGCTGCATGGATAGGCGCAGTCAAAAGCAAAGCCAGCGCCAGTGCGATAGATAAGTTTTTCTTCATCCTTTCTTTGCTCCCGCAGCAAAGAGATGGTAATATAATACAGGAAAATAATTACAAATGCAAGTAGTTTTTGGAATTTTTTAGTTCTGTTTCCACGCTACGTATTTTCATTAATTTCGGCTACTAATAAAATTTGCCGAATTTAATTGAAATCGCAGTTGAAATGATTTACAATTCACGTTAAAGAGGTGATGACTATGACAGCGCTTGAAATAAATCAGAAATACTACACGACCGGCGAGTTGAAAGACATGGGTTATTCCTACTACAAGATCGGCAAACTGGAAGAGAATGGGCAATTGCACCGTATCAACCGAACCACCTACGAGAATCTATTCTACAAAGGCGATGAAAATGATTATATCAATGCGGCTGCATACATTCCGAACGGTGTGGTCTGCCTCTTGAGTGCTGCAAGATTCTACGAACTTACAAATTTTCTCCCGGATGTTATCGATGTTGCGATTGCCCGGAAGAAAAAAGTATGCACTCTTCCCAGCTGGCCGAAGATCAAAAAGCCTTACCCCTTTCCCATGTCCGTTCACGGATGGGTTCATCTTCTCACATCTAGCGGCACATTCGGAGACTGCCTGAATGAACACCAGCTCGTCGCGGATCAGGATGTGCGAGAGAAGCACCTGGAGATAGATGCCCGCCACATAGGGGATGAGCGCATAGGCGGAGTAGATGCAGATATTGCGCATCGTTCCCTCACCGTCAAGAAGCGTACACACCGCCCAGTTCCCCACGACCCATGTCAGAAACAGCACAATCGTCTGCACGATGTAGGGAACCACATTGAACAGCTTGTCCGGTACGGTATAGAACTGGAAGCCGTAGAGTCTGTCGCGGAAGATTGCTGCCGCGAACCAGAGCAGGACAATGATCGCGGTGATTTTCAGTGATCCCGCTTTTTTCCAGCGCATGTCCTCGAACCCTTCCACGGGATGCGTGACTGCGTGCTTGACCCACTCCCGGGCAGTCAGATCCATCATACGGCTCCCTCCTTTCGGTGTTTTCTGAAGAATTTGCGGCGGCTCCGATAGCGCTTGTATACATGCGGCGCAAGGATTCCGGCGAGGATACAGAGCAGAATCACTGTGAGAATCTGCTTGCCGTGCGCCGCCAGCCATTCCTGCCGCCAACATTCAAAGGCGCGGTCATAGCGATAGGACGAGTCGGCAAGCTTGGCGTATTCCATCGATGCCTTGTAGTCGCCCTGCACCAGATACCCGGCGGAGAGTCCCAGAAATGCACGCCGGTAATTGCCGTCATAGCGGAGCACATCCTGCCAAGGCTGGATTGCTTCCGCATAGTAGCCGCCGTTGTAGAGATTGGTTGCATGGTGAACGGCTTTGCCGAAGTCTGTTTCCCGGAACACCGTAACTGTACCCTTGCGCTTGTCCAGCACGAGCACGGAATTCTTGTAGGATTCGAGCGCAGCCGCTTCCGAGAATCCGCCGAGCTGATCGGCTTTCGTGCCGAAGATGAACAGCAGATTGCCGTCCTTGTCGTACTGAAACACGCGCCCCGCCGTCAGATCCAGGCAGTTGATGCTGCCGTCGTCAGAAATGTCAATGTCGCAGAGCATGGACTGATAGCTGATATTTGTATTCTTATCATAGACTGACTGGTAATCACCCCAGGACACATACTCGTTGGCGAACAGATTATTTCCCGCAGGATTCAGCTTCTTGACCATATCCTTGCGCTGGGACGTTGACTGCGTGCAGGTGTAGATGAAACCCTCGCTGTCCAGATCAAAGCTCGTAATGCCGGTCGGCACCGTCCGCGCCTGACGTGAGCGCATCTCCTCGGTGGAGATCAGCTTCCAGAAGTAATCCGCAACGACCTTGGAGGTCGCCTCGACCGTGTTCGCGCCGTAGTAGCCCATAAAGCTCCCGTCAGCGCCGAACATCGCTGCACCGGTGGTGATATTGCCCAGCACTACATACACATTTCCCGCCTTGTCCGCCAGCACGCGCTGCGGAAGGAAGGTCATGTTTGCGGGGAACAGCTCGGAATCAGGTTTTGTGATCTCCATCTGTACCTGTCCCTTGTCGTCCGCGACAAGAACGCGGGAATTGTCGTGATCTGCGATGTACCAGAGCCCCGTTTCCGGTGCGATATAGATTCCAGTCGGCACACTGAGGTTCGTTTCCGATCCGTCGGGCATCGTGAATTTGTCTGCAACCCGCAGAACCTCAGACACATCCGCATCCGTGACGACAATCCGGTTATTTTGGGAATCGACGATATAGAGCCGGTTCTGTGCATCCAGAAAGAGATCGGTCGGCTCATTCAGACTGCCGATCCCGAGATTCCTGCCGCTGACAGCACGCTCTGCCAGATACCCCGCCTGTGAGGGAACGGCTTCATCCCATCTGTCGTAGCTGTACACATCATAATGCTCTGCCGCCGCCGGCAGAGCGCCGTGCAGCAGTGTGCACGCAGCGAGCATTGCAGACAGTGTAATGCATGCACTCCGGTGCGGAAAAATGGTTCGTTTCATCATAGGCACTCACTCCTTGATGCCGGAATGCGCCATCGTCTCGATGACATTCCGCTGGGCGAGCATGAAGATCACGATGGGCGGTACGAGCATGAATACCGCTGCCGCCATCGCCACGCCTGCACGGGCAAGACCTGCCGATGCCGCCTGCTGGACGACTGTGGGGAGTGTTTTGAGGGACTCCCTGTAGACGAATGTCCCGCCCTGAATGTTCCAGGCTGCCTGGAATGCGAAAATAATCATCGTCATCAGCGCGGGCTTCTGATTGGGCATGACAATCCTCCAGCAGATCGTGAACAGATTAGCGCCGTCCACCTTTGCCGCTTCGATCATCGCATCCGGAATGGTCGCCATCGACTGCCGCATTAAAAACAGGCACATCGGAGATGCGACTGCCGGCAGGATCAGTGCCCAGTACCGATCAATCAGGTGCAGCTTTGCCATGACGATATACTGCATGATGTAAATGACGTTCGATTGGTAGAGGAGCGAGGTCACGATTAGCTTGTTCAGGAAATTCAAAAATGCACTGCGAGGTTGTCACGCAGAACGTCACCAGCAGCGAATTGAACAGATAGCGCTCAAACGGAACCCAGAGATTGGACAGAGAACTGAACATATCGCGAAAATTATCCAGTGTCGGGTCGATGACGTAAAGCTTCGGCGGGAAGATGAACAGCTCCTGCACTGGCTTGAAAGCCATGATGACCGCCAGATAGATCGGCAGCGCCATGAACAGTCCGAGGAGCAGCAGAAAGGTGAAGATCGCGATATTTCCCGCCAGCCGGGAACCGACCATACGGTTGGAGCCTTTTACGGTTTCAATTGTTGTCATGTAAAAGCCTCCTTAGTCCATGTATTTTGCAAGCAGCTTCGAGATCAGCTTGTTGCAGACAAGCATCGCAAGGAACAGAAGCATGCAGATTGCCGAAGCGTAGCCCATTTCAAAACGCACCCAGCCGTAATCATAGGCATGGGTCATGACCGTGTGTGCCTTGTAATCCGTGCTCGGGAATCCCACGAGCGCCTGCGCGACAGTGCCCGCCGTGAACGAGCCGACGATCTGCATTACCGCCGCAAACATGAGCTGCGGTCCCATTGCAGGAATCGTGATATACACTAGCTCCTGCCAGCGGTTGCGGATGCCCTCGATGGCGCCCGCCTCGTACAGCTGACGGTCGATGTTTTGGAATCCTGCACGCAGGGCGAGGAAGCCCGCGCCCAGCGAAATCCAGAGCTGTACCACGATCACGACCGCGAGCACATACCGCCCGTCTGTGAGCCACTGGATCGGCGCGGTGATGATGCGCAGCTTGAGAAGCAGTGAATTGAGGTACCCGTAGGCGTCGCCGGAGAAAATCAGCTGCCATACCGTGTAGACGTTCGCCATGGACGGCGCGTAGAAGATGAGTGTGAAGATCGTGCGCAGCGTCGGCGGGAGCTCGTTGATGAGCCATGCCAGCAGGAAGCAGAGCACATAGCTGATCGGTCCTGTGAACAGCGCAAAGATCAGCGTCACGCGAATGGACTGGATGAAGATGCTGTCGTTCAGGAACAGCGTCGCATAATTGGAAAGCCCGACAAATTTCGGGAGCTGCACCATGTCAAAGTCCGTGAAGCCCATCGGCAGGGACATCACGACCGGTACAATCGTGAATACCAGGAAAACCAGCATGAACGGCGCGAGCATGAGATACGCTTCACGGTTCTGTCTGATCTGCTTCCAGGTTCTCGATAGATCGCTCCGTTTCATGGTAACTCTCCTTTCTGATGATGATTTGGAAATACAATTATTTTATAATAATATACTCATCCGTCTCCAGCCCCAGATTCTCACGCTTGCGCCGGATCTCGGTGTTAATGTCCCGGTTGTACCAGAGCAGCGTATCCCGCGGATTCTCGTGGTTGTTAACTGTTTCGCGGAATGCGTTCATGATGTTGCGCGTCACCGCATAGGATGCCGGCGTGATCGGGATTTCATCAAGCTCTGCCTGTGCAGCCAGGAGCTTGCGCTGCTCCGATCTCGACCAAGGGAGCTGTTTCAGCGCTTCGGTATTCGCCGTGGAATAGCGACCCAACTGTCCAAGAAGTCCTTCGACCTGCATACCGAACTGCGCCTGCACCTCGGCGGAGGAGAACCATTTCAGGTACTCCCAAGCGGCATCGGGATTCTTGCACTTGCTGAAGATCACCGCACCGGAGGAGGTGGAATTGACCGCATGGGAAATGCTCCCGTCCTCCTGCACCGTGCCGGGGATGGAGGTGAAATCCCAGAGCCCGCGGATCTCGGGGGATGCGACCGTGAGCTGGTTGCAGAAGTTGTAATCCGCGATGACCAGCGGAAATTCTCCGGTACGGAACCGGGAAAAGGCATCATAGGTCTGCTCAAAGCCGTATTTTGTGTAGAAATCCGTCCACTGCTCGAACGCCTTGACGGCAGTGATGCTGTCAAAGGTCGTGCTTGTCTGGTTGGAGTTGTAGTAGCCCATGCCGTTCTGGAGCATGAGTGCCGCGAAGGTGTGACCGGATTCGGTTGCTGCCGAAACGGTCGCATTCGTGCCCGATACAACGGGCAGCACCAGTCCTGCCTCCATGTAATTGCGCTGCATTGCGGGGAGCATGTCGATGAGCTCATCCCATGTCTGCGGGGGCTCGGAATAGCCCAGCTCTGCGAGGATGTCCTTGCGGTAGAACAGCATTGCCCAGCTCTGTGTCAGCGGGATTCCATACACTCCGCGTCCGTAGGTGTAGGGAACCGTCGCATGCTCCTGAAACCGTGAGGCGACCTCCTTGTAGTCCGGGTATTTCTTCAGATCGACCAGAAGCCCGCGTGCGGCGAGATTTACGGGAAATTCGCCGCCGAGGAACAATGCCGCATCGGGTCCCTTGCCCGCCAGCGATGCCTCCACGATGCCGCCGACCACGAGATTGACCGAAACCTTGGTGTCATGGGTCGGATTGTACTGGCTGTCGGTCAGATCCTTGACTGCAAGCGCCTGATCGCGTCCGAGTGCGACCCAGACATTGATCGTATCCTCGCCCTCGTCGTCGGAGAGGTTCGTGTAATCGTTGAAGAACGAGCTGATGAAGCGTTTCCAGCCAAAACCTGCCTGCTTGAAGAGATTTTCCTTCACGCGGCTGAATTTCCGGTCAGGTGACGCGATCTCGATATAGTCGATCTCCAGCGGCTGGTTGCGGTAATCGTACATCCACGCGGACAGCGCGGTGATGTTGTCCTTGATCTGCGAGAGATAGTCCGGAATATGCAGCGGGCGCTCGATGCACGCATCTAGGACGATGTACATGCGCTCAATCGCCGCCGCCTCGGAGCCCTTGGAGCTTGCCAGCGTCTCGATCTGCGACTGGATGTGCTTGAGATCTGCGGAAAGCTGCTCAAAATGCGGCAGCAGCTCCGGGATGCGCTCGTGGACATAGTAATCCGTGTACTTGTCCGGCCTGGGACTCGTAATCATGAGGATGCGCCGGTAATAGGTGTTGATCTCACGCACCGCTTCATCCAGCACGCGCATGGATGCCCCGATCTCGCCGGGAATAACCTCAAGCGTGATCGTGTGATCCTGTCCGGCAGTCAGGTAAAGCTCCAGCGGATCGTCGTTTTCGTCAGAGGGAATAACATTCTGCCATTTGGTGTCGTAATGGAACCGGATCTGATCCAGCTCCTGACAGGGAACTTCCCCGTCAAGCCGGAGCCGCCGGTTTGTGTAGAA
>ONEQ01000159.1 GCA_900316885.1 uncultured Eubacteriales bacterium
CCCCACCATCCGCTGGAATTTTTTTTTTTTTTTTTGCGCCTTGTTGCGGCAGATCCGAAACAGATAGCCCTTGAGCTGATGCTCCTCCTCGATCCGGGGCTTCCGCACGGCAAGCTCGATGAGCGCCTCCTGCGCAATATCCTCCGCATCGGAGAGATTATGGACATATCCGTTCGTGAACAGCAGCATCATATCCCAGTACTGTTCTACGATGGAACGCATGGCAGACTGATCGCCTCTGAGGAACTGGAGATAGCTTTCGATCCCTTTCTCCATGAAGTCCTCCTGTTACTATAACAATTTCGTACCAATTTGATTGGAATTGCGTCAAAAAAGCGCAATGATAATCTGCATTATGCACAAATTTGATTTATCATATCTGTGAAACTTATCGCATTTGCAGCGGACGCTGGAAATGCATGGGCAGACCGTTCTTCATGCAGATGTTGACCTCGCCCTGTACAAGCGGGAGAAAATAGGGGATTGCCGCATCCGTGACCTGATTGTGCTCGCTGGAAATCCACTCTCTCGGGAATTTTTTCTCGATATTCGCGGCATTTTTTGCATCGGTCATCTCGATGGTCACCGCATACGGCACCTCGCTGACGCGGCGGAAGTACATCATCTTCCCGGTGTTGCCCTCAAGCGCCGCGCGCAGACCTGCCTGCCCGATTGTCTCCGCCTCGTCAATGTCGGTCTTGGAGGAGATGTGGGAGGAGCAGCGCTGCATGACGTTCAGCTCGATCGAGCGCACCTTGCAGCCGATCTTCTCTGCAACCAGACGCTCCAGATACTTGCCGATGCCGGACAGATACTTGTGCCCGAACACATCCGTCGCGCCGGACTGGAATGCCTCCACGCCCTCGGCATCCGCTGCAAGCGAAACGCCCTCGGACACGGCAACAAGGACAGCCTTGTGCTTCGCCATCTCGCGGCGCACATCCTCGATGAAGCGCTCTGTCGAGAAGTCCACCTCCGGGAGATAGATCAGGTGCGGTGCCTCCTCGCCGTTGGCACGGAGGATGCAGGTGGAAGCTGTGAGCCACCCGCTGTGACGTCCCATGATCTCGATGATCGTCACGGACGGGATACTGTACACGCTGCTGTCGCGGATGATCTCCTGCGCGGTGGTTGCCACATACTTTGCCGCAGAGCCGAAGCCCGGGGTGTGGTCGGTGATGGGCAGATCGTTGTCGATGGTCTTGGGCACGCCGATCACGCGGATATCCGAGCCGACGGATGCCAGATACCCGGAGAGCTTGACCACGGTATCCATGGAGTCATTGCCGCCGATGTAGATGAAAATGCCGATCCGATGCGCCTGCAGCGTCTCGTAGATCCGCTCGAACGGCTCCGGGTCGGTTTTGAAATCCGGGAGCTTGTAGCGGCAGGAGCCGAGCATCGTCGAGGGGGTCTGCCGCAGGAGCTCCATATCCTCGTTGGTGCGGATGATGGATTTCAGGTTGATGAGCTCGTCACCGATCATACCCTCGATGCCGTTGATCGAGCCAAAAATCGCGTCGATCTCCTCAGTGAGCAGCCCCTGCTTGAAAACACCGACGAGACTCGCGTTGATGGCGCAGGTCGGGCCGCCGGACTGTGCAATTGCAATATTCATGATAACCTCCATAAGATTTGTTTTACAGACTTATCCAATTATAGTATAGCATAATCCGGCACGAAATGCAAGTACTTTCGCAAATCTGTCACGGATCCTGTGTCCTCTTCCAATTTTTTTGAAAAAAACAGTTTCCCTATTGACGGAACCGGTCTTTTGCGGTATAATAAAATAGAGAAGTAATGTAATGGCGGAGGTGCCGGAATTTGGAAAGAAAAATATCAGCGTCGATCCTCAATGCCGACCTGATGCGGCTCGGTGAGGAGATCAGCCGCGTGGAGCAGGCAGGCGTGGAGATGCTGCATTATGATGTGATGGACGGCTTGTTTGTGCCGAATATTTCGTTTGGTATGCCTGTTTTGCAGGCAGCCGACAAGCAGTCGGAGCTGTTCATGGACGTTCACCTGATGATCAACGACCCGCTGCAGTATGTGCGGCATTTTGCGGAAGCCGGGGCGGATATGATTACCTTCCATCTGGAAAGTCTCTCCGACCCGTTTGATACCATTAAGGCAATTCACGAATACGGCATCAAGGCGGGCATTTCCCTGAAGCCGCACACGCCGGCAAGGGCTGTCCTGCCGTTCCTCGATGAGGTGGAGAATATTCTGGTCATGACCGTTGAGCCGGGCTTCGGCGGACAGAGCTACATGCATGACATGAACGCGAAAATCACGGAGATCCGGCAGATGCTCGGCACAAGAGACTGTTTTCTCCAGGTGGACGGCGGCATCAATGCAGAGACAATCCTCGAAGCGGAGGGCGCCGGCGCTGATCTGTTCGTGGTCGGCAGCTACCCGGCGCTGACCTGCTCGTGGTCGGCAGCTACCTGCTGCGAGCAGGTGATATTGGTGCTGCAATGCGCTCCCTCCAGCCGGAAGGAGCACAGTCTTGAGCAAGGCGCAGAGTGCCCGTCCGGTGCGTCGTCCCGAATACTGGCTGATTCTCGGATCGCTGGCATTCGTGGCGGTCTGTTTTTACGGCATCCGCGCAGCAGCCGTCATGGGACTGGCTTCCGTCACAGCGATGGTGACGGATTTTATCTGTCTGTTCCTGCGCGGGCGCTCCTACAAGCTTGTGGATCTCTCCAATGTGGGGCATGCGCTGGTGCTGGCGCTGATGTACCCCGCCACGATCCCGTATTCGATTGTGATCCTGAGCACCATGTTCGGCACGGTGATCGGAGCGCACATCTTCGGATACCGGCGTGATCTGCTGTTCCCGCCCTCTGCGGTGGGATATCTCTTTGCCGTCTGCTGCTGGAAAAATGAGGTTCTGCAGTTTCCTGAAATCGGCAAGCGTCTGGCACTGTTCGGCAATCAGGTTGCCATGTCCGACTCTTTGTCGGCACAGTTCAACGAAAAGGGGAGCATCCAGTATCTGCACACAGAGCTGCTCGAAGCGCTGATCGGCGCTGTTCCGGGTTCCATGGGCACGAGCTGCATCATCATGCTGGTGCTGGGCATCGTGATTCTGATAATACGCCGGCAGCTCAAGCCGTTTGCATTATTCGGCTTTTCGCTGTGCATCTTCCTGCCGGTTATGGCGGGCAATGCGGGCATCAGTATTCTTCTGACCAATATGCTCCTGTTCTCCGCAATTTATTTCATCGGTGACAGCTCTCTGCTGCCGTGCAGCGGTGTGTTTGCTTATCTGGCAGCAGCATGCACCGGTCTCCTGACAGGCTACCTTATCACGGCATTCCATCTGGAATACGCGCCGCTGGTTGCTGTCATCCTGACATGTCCGCTGTGGCGGTGGTTTGCCGGACTGGAAGTGAAATACCGGAAAAAGTTCGCAGCAGAGCTGGAATTAACGGAAGAGGAGGAGGCGCTGGTCAATGAAGTCACAGGTCGAGTATAAGGACGGACTGTTCCGTCACAACTCCGTGCTGTATGAGGGCATGGTCATTGCGCCGATCGTGGTCTGCTGCGATACGCTCCGCAAGGCGCTGATCCTGTCGCTGGCGTTCGTGCTCATCACAGTGACCTCCGTTCTGATCGGCTCGCTGTATCCGCGCCGGTTTCCCTATGCGGTGCGCATCATCCTGTATGCCCTGACCGCGTCCGCGATCTACATCCCGACGGCGCTGCTGTGCGAATATATCAGCCCCTCCACCTATGCGGCGCTGACCAACATGGTTCTGCCTGGGCAGGGACTGGTCACGGGAGCAGCATTCCTCTACCTGCCGCTGCTGTCTGTGAATTCCTTTGTGGTGCTCCATTCGGAGCTGCATTTCTACCGCTATCCGCGCAAGCAGATGCTCGGCGTCCTGCTGGCGCATGCGGCGGGCTTTTCGCTCGTGGCATGTCTGGCGTCATTCCTGCGGGAGATCGCAGCGCACGGCACCGTGCTGGGCTTTGCAGTGGATATGCCGCTGGTCATGTCCGGCATTGCCGCACCGTGGGGCGGATTTATCCTGATCGGAATTCTCTCGGCACTGCACCGCAGAGCATTCCGAAGCAAATCGGAGGAGTAGTATGTGGTTTTTGACAGCGGTCTTCTCGCTGATGACAACGAACCTGATTTTTACACGCGCACTCGGCACCAGCACGATGATGGCAGCCGCCAAAAGCCGTGCCAGTCTGCCGGGGCTTGCGCTGATGATGACCCTGTTTTCCGCGCTGGCGTGCCTGGGGATGCAGCTCATCTGCTATCCGCTGGGGCTGGCGGCACTGCTGACCTATCCCTTTTCGCTGGGTCTGCCGCTGGTGTATACGGCGATGATCGGCGTGATCTATCTGCTCGTTCTGGCAGCAGTCGGGCTGATCCTCCGCGAAAAAACAGCCGTCTATAAAAAATATGTCCACCTGTCCGCATTTAACTGCGCGGTGATGGGAACACTGTATCTGGCATTTGCCCCCGACGGGCTCCGGCAGGATCTGTCCGCCGCCCCGACTGTCCGGCTGTTTGGGATGCTGGAGGGCGCGATGGATCAGCCGTTCAGCGCGATCCTGTTTGGATTGCAGGAGGGACTGGGTTTCCTGCTGGCGGCGCTGATGCTGTCGGCGGTGCGGGAGCGTCTGTACGACCCGGAGATCCCGGCATCTTTCCGGGGCAGACCTGCGATGATGGTCTGCATCGGCATCATCACACTCGCGATTTATGCCGTATTTGCGTGATTTATAATAGAAAGAGAGAGGAGCCGGACGATCCCAATGAAATTCAAGCCAAAGGGACGCAAGATCTACAGACAAAAAACCGGATTGGAACGGCTGCAGGATGTCAGGACACATGTGCTATCGATTTTCGGAACGCTGCTGGTTGCCGCGGTCATGGTGCTGCTCGGCTACAGCGTGGGCAAGCCCGTGATACACTTCCTTCAGGAGAGCAAGCTGCTGGCTGTCCCGAATGAGGTGGGCGAAACGCTCCCGCCGACCGAAGCTCTCACGGAGCCCCCGACCGAAGCCCCGTCCGAGACGCTTCCGGTCGAAACCGAACCGGTCAAGCGGGAAACGCCGGTCATGCGCGGCTATGTGCTAGATGCATCGTCGCTGATCTCGCAGTCGCCGTTTGATGAAGCGGTTGCCGCCATCCCGGAGGGCACGACCCATGTGTTCGTCCCTCTGAAAACCAAGGGCGGCTATCTGTACTATGCCACCACATTGCAGGATGCCGCGAAAAGCGGTGCCGTCAAGGCGGCACTCCCGCTGACGTCCATCTGCGATGCGATCCGGAACAAGGGTGCCGAGCCCGTGGCGCTTCTGGATCTGCTGAACGACCAGATCTACCCGCAGAGTTTCCCGGACAGTGCGTACCGGTACGCCGGAACAACCGAGCTCTGGCTCGATGCACCGGGCGGAAAGCCCCGTATTTCGCCGTTCAGCGACATGACACAGGATTATCTGGCGAGCCTTGCCGCCGAGATCAAGGAGGCAGGCTTCAAGGAAATCGCCTGTGACGGACTGAGTTTCCCCGCCTTTACCGAGGAGGAAATCTCCCGGCTGGACAGCCGGATCGGGCAGGATGCGCGGTATACCGCGATTTCCAAGTGCGTGCAGGCGATGCAGAATGCCGCGACGCATGTGCATTTCTACACATTCGTCAGCGGAACCGACATTCTGAGCAACCGCAGCGAAGCGCTGGCGGCATCCGAGAGCCTCGATCTGGAGGCAGTGATCTGCGTGGTTGATTCCCTGTCGGGCGCGAACATCGACATGCTGCGCACGCTGCCGGAGGAGCATCCCGTGATCTTTGCGTGGGAGGATATCCCGGTGCCGGAGACAGAAAAGAGCTTCGTCCGTTTTGCCGATCATACTGCTCCGTGAACGTGGAGCATGGAATAAGAATATGCTAATTAAGGAGTGATCCCATGTCAGAAAAGTTTACCGTTTCCCTGAAGAAAATCATCGATGAATTCAAGCTGGAGGTCATTTATACCCCGAAGGATCCCTCGGAGATCCTGATTGACGAGAACGATGTCAACCGTCCGGGACTGCAGCTCATGGGCTTCTATGAGTACTTCAACCCGGAGCGCATCCAGATCATCGGCAAGATGGAGTTTGCGTACCTGTCCACCATCGATGAAAAGACCCGCCGTGAGCGTCTGGAGCTTTTGTTCTCCAAGAAGCTCCCGGCACTCATCATCGCAAGAGAGCTGCCCTACTTCTCGGAAATGCTGGAGCTTTCGCAGAAATACGACGTTCCGCTGCTCAGAAGCAAGGAGAGCACCTCGAATTTCATGTCCGGTCTGATCGCGTTCCTGAACCTGAACCTCGCGCCGCGCATCACGCGCCACGGCGTGCTCATCGAAATCTACGGCGAGGGCGTATTCCTGACCGGTGAGAGCGGCGTCGGCAAGAGCGAAACCGCCATTGAGCTTGTCAAGCGCGGACACCGTCTGGTCGCAGACGATGCGGTTGAAATCCGCAAGGTATCCAACATTTCGCTCGTCGGCTCGTCCCCGGACAACATCCGCCACTTCCTCGAGCTGCGCGGTATCGGTATCATCAATGCCCGCCGCCTGTTCGGTATGGGCGCTGTCAAGGTGACAGAGAAGATCGACCTCGTGGTCGAGATGGAGCTCTGGAACCCGGAGAAGATCTACGACCGCATGGGCGTGGATACGCAGTATACATCCATCCTCGGCGTCAAGGTGCCGTCCCTGACAATCCCGGTCAAGCCCGGACGTAACCTCGCAGTTATCCTCGAGGTTGCAGCGATGAACAACCGTCAGAAGAAGATGGGCTACAACGCTGCCACCGAGCTGCTCGACCGTCTCGGCATGGATATGGAGGGCACGGAGACTGTCAAGGATTACGACGCATTTTAAAGAATAGGGGGAGCTTATGAGAGAAAAGCTCAGAGAGATCTGCGATACATGGAATACGGCGCTGCAGGAAAATGTCCCGCTGTCGGAGCACACGACCTTCCGCATCGGCGGAAATGCCGATTTCTGGGTTGAAATCGGGAATCCGGCGCTCCTTGCGGCACTGGTGAAGCTCTGCCGCGCCGAGGGTATCCCGTATTTCGTGCTCGGCAAGGGCAGTAATATTCTCGCGTCAGATGCCGGCTTCCGCGGTGTGATCCTGCATCTCGGCAATGACCTTGCGGATGTCCGTGAGGACGGCGATTCTCTCACCCTCGGGGCAGGGCTCCCGCTGGTAAAGGCGGCGAAAATCGCGGAATCGAAGGGACTTTCCGGCATGGAGGGACTCTCCGGTATTCCCGGCACGGTCGGCGGTGCGCTGTACATGAACGCAGGCGCCTACGGCTATGAGATGTCCCAGATCGTCACCGGCTGCGAATATCTGGACGAATCCGGCGAGCTCCGGCAGCTTTCCGCAGAGCATCTGGCGCTGTCCTACCGCCACAGCCGCTTTACGGAGTTTCCGGGAATCATCCTCTCGGTGACGGTAAAGCTCACACCCGGCGACAAGGCGGAGATCACAGAAAAAATGCAGGATTTCCTGAAACGCCGCAACGACAAGCAGCCGCTGAATTACCCCAGCGCCGGGAGCACCTTCAAGCGTCCGGTCGGGAATTACGCCTCCGCGCTGATCGACCAGTGCGGGCTCAAGGGCTACACGGTCGGGGGAGCACAGGTCAGCGAAAAGCACGCCGGCTTTGTGATTAACCGCGGTGATGCAACCTGCGCGGATGTCCTGCGGCTCTGTGCGGATGTCCGCCGCATCGTGCAGGAACAGACCGGCTATGTGCTGGAATTGGAGCCGATTCTGCTCGGCGGTCAAACAGGAGATGAATCTGCATGCAACTAGTGATTGTGACCGGTATGTCCGGTTCCGGAAAATCCACCGTCATGAAGGTCATGGAGGATATCGGATTTTACTGC